>NJDR01000011.1 GCA_002254415.1 Candidatus Aenigmarchaeota archaeon ex4484_52 | reverse complement strand
ATATTGATGGCCTCAGTTCTTAACCAATTAGTATTTATATCCGGCAATGATTTATATTTAGAAATGTAGATATACTCAGGAATCCTAACTTTAACTTTTTTCTTTAAATATTTGAGAAACCCCAGGAATATGAAAAATAAGGTTGTTATCAAGAACAATCACCAAGTGATCCCAACCATGAGTTAGAAAACAATGGTGTTTCTATTTGGGTTTGGAACTTATCTTTAATTTTCTGTAAAAAAATTCAGATTTCATAAATCATAATTTGTTAAATCTTATTTTTTCTATCACAATAAACTTCTAAAATTTGCAACAAGTTTATTTATGACAAAAACTTCGCAAGTTTTTTCCATATCAACTTCCAAAGGAAACAAAGGTGTGGGGAATATAGAATGTAAAAAATTATTATTTCACAGTAACGCTTTTTGCCAAATTTCGTGGTTTGTCTGGATTTTTGCCTCTAATAATAGCCAAATAATATGCCAATAACTGCAATGGAATTATGCACATTATTGGATAAAAAATTTCTTTTATTTTTGGAATTTTTATAATGCAGTCATAATTAGAATTTTCAATATCACTAATGCCAATTATATACGACTCTCTTGCCTTTGCTTCTTGTATATTATTTAGTGTTTCATTGTAAGTATAGTCAAATGGATTTATTGCAACAACAGGTGTTTTTTTTTTAATTAAAGCAATTGTGCCATGCTTTAACTCTCCTGCTGGCATTCCTTCTGCGTGAATATAAGATATTTCCTTTAATTTTAATGCCCCCTCTAAACAAATCGCAAAATTAATGCCCCTTGCAATATAATAAAAATCCTTTTGGTTTTTTGTATATTCAGCAATTTTTTTTGTTTTTTTAATAAAATCAGGAATATTTTTTTCTATTAATTCTGAAATTTTTATTAATTCATTTTTTGCATAATTAATCTCGTTGTCCATTGCAAATGCAAGAAGATAAAAAATAATTAATTCATTTAAAAATGTCTTTGTTGCAGCAACCCCAATTTCTATTCCGCAATTAAGGCAAAGCACTTCATTGCTCATTCTTGCTATGGATGAATCTGCTACATTTATAATTGAGTAAATTTCTGCTCCATTATTTTTTGCCTGCTTTAGACCATCCAAAACATCAGCTGTCTCGCCGCTTTGGGAAACTGCAATAACCAAAGTGTTTTTATCTATTGAATCAGAAAAATATCCAAATTCAGATGCCATTACAACTTCGCAAAATTTCTTTCCTATTTTTGAAAATAAATATCTGCCAATCAATGCTGCATAACGAGAAGTTCCACATGCTGTGATTATTACATTTCTTGAACGCAAAATTCCTATTGCCATCTTCATTAATTGTTCATTGTTTTGCAATATCGCATGCTTTATTGCATCTGGCTGTTCCAAAATTTCCTTTATCATAAAATGAGGATGGTTTTGTTTTGATGCATTTCTGTTGTTCCATTTTATTGTTTTAATTTCCTTGTTTTTTATTTTGCCGGTTTTTAGATCAATTATTTGGATTGTCATAATTTTTTTATTAATTTTAATATTTAAAACACTTTAAAATTATAAAAATAAAAAATAATTTAAACTATGAAAAAAATAACTTATGAAAAAGCAGGTGTCAATATTGAAAAAGAGCAAAAAATAGTAAAAGGAATTGACAATATAATAAGCCAGACGCAAAAAAATATATCTGGAAAAATAGAGGAGCAAAATCAAAATTGGACATTTGCTAATTTAATTGGTTTTTGCAACAATAAAATCTTGCTTTTTCCTGCGACAGAGTAGAACAAAGGTTGGTTGCACAATTATTAGATAAATATAACACAATTGGAATTGATATAATTGCAATGTGCGTAAATGACATAATTTGTCTTGGTGCAGAGCCAATAAGTAGTTGATTATCTTGCGATTGAAAATGTAAAAAAAGCAGAAGAAAAAAATACAGAGCAAATTAATATTGGTTTGGCACAGGGTGCAAAACAAGCAGAATATCTATTGTTAGGAATGAGACAGTAAGTTTAATAGATATAATTAAGGGCATTGATAAAAAAGGTTTGACTTGGCGAGACAAAATAATAGGAATTGCAAGTTTAGCATTCATTCAAATGGAATTACATTGGCAAGAAAGATTATTAAACGACAAAAAGGCAATTGAAAAATGCAGATTAGAAATATTGACTCCAAAAGAATTTATGTAAAGGCAATTATGGATATTTTGAATAATTTTTTTAATGATGTTGTCGGGCTGGCAAAATCACTGGTGGAGGCATATTAAATATTGCACGATTAAATAAAAATATTGGATTTAAAATTACATACTGGCCAAAAATCAATAATATCTTTAAAACAATGCAAAAAAAGTAAAGATATCTAATAGAGAAATGTTTAAGACATTTAATACAGGAATTGGCTTTGTGATTATTGCAAAAAAAGAGTCAAATATTTCTAATATTTCATCTGTGTTAAAAAAGCATAATTAGATGTCTTTGTGCTTGGCGAAGCAATAGATGAGAAAAAATAATTATTGATAAATTAGATTTAATTTACAATTTATAAACTTTTATAAACTTA
Organism: Candidatus Aenigmarchaeota archaeon ex4484_52; assembly: GCA_002254415.1. Taxonomy (GTDB): domain Archaea; phylum EX4484-52; class EX4484-52; order EX4484-52; family EX4484-52; genus EX4484-52. Next base: position 8,729 of record NJDR01000011.1, on the reverse strand, counting down.
AACATAAATAAAAAATATTAATAGAAGTGAATAATAATGAAAGAGCACTTGCATATAAAAAAGACAATATTAATTGTAAGTTTTTTTCTTTTATTTGTCTTTATGTTTGAAATTGCTTATTCATTTAATTTTACAGGTGCATTTTCTGAAATGTCAAAAGCAGGAAAATCTATTTTTGACCATATTGTTGGAATAAAAGACAATATATTAAATATCGGCTCTCATTTTGTTGGAAAGAGTAAAAATTCAAAAAAAAACTTTGTTTTAAATATTACAAAAACGCAAAACAATATTGAAATTAATTTCAAAAAGCCAGTTGAATTAAAAATAAATTATGAAAAAAATAATACAATAAAAATAAAACCACTCTTAATAGATATTGCTCCTAAAACTAATTTAATGATTAATAATTTTACCGGCGTTGTTGTTGTTAATACAGATTTCAAATACAAAGGATTTGGAAATTCAATTTTGCTAAATCAAAATAAAATTCATCTTGAAGAAGAAACAAATACAATAAATATTGAGGGGATGGAACAAAACCAGAAGGACATTTACATAAAGTCAGTAAAAATAAAAAATATTGATTTTCAAAATATTAGTGCTAATTTATTGATTTTGGATGAAAATAAAATGAATATTGAGTTAAATGAAAAACCATTGCTTTTAGAAAATTTTGAAGGCAATATTGAAATTACATCTCAAAATATTATTTTTAATGGAACTATTGTTTATTTAAAAGCACAGAATTTTATTTTGGAATAATTAAAAACTTCAGATATAGTAAAAGTCAACTATAAGAAAAGTTAATTGTTATAAATGACGCAATATTTATCTCTAAACCCAAAAGTGTTTGATAGAGTTATTACAGTAATTTTGTAATTCAAGAACTCAAAAAACAAGAGGTAGGATACCTTATGCTTGTTCTAAAACCAGTGGCATTAAGAAAATTCTCGAGGATAACCACAAAAATATGTTTGTCAAAAAACAATATGGTGAAGGAAAAGTAAGTAAAACAAGAAATCCTATTATTGTTTTGTTTTTATCTAAAACAATATTTGTTAAAAATTAGGTACAGGCATTAAAAGAATAAATGATGCAATAAACTCTGCAAACTTACCAAAACCTGATTTGAATTTTATGAGCATTCTTTTTATGTAATTTATCTGATAAAACTATACAAGCACTGTAAAAGACACTACGATATTATTGCTAAGCTAGCCAAAATCATTACATCTTGGCTATTTTGCTATTTATTACTCTGTCCTTTGCAACTCCTATAGATTTCACACACCCAATACTAACTGATAATCAATCTCAAAAATCAAGAAGTTTAAATATATGTAAATTTATTAAATTATTGTGATTTATTATATATAGATGGGAAATTACCATATTTAGCAGGACATCCAGTTTTACCAAAAAATTTTGCTGGGAGAGAAAACAAATTACAGATTTTGTAAAATTTTAGATAATTCTATTATCGGCAATCAAAAAATATAGTTATTCTTGGAGAATGAGGTGTTGGCAAGACATCTCTGTTTAGAATGTTTTAAAAAAATGCAGAGAAAAAACATTGTGTTGGAACTATTATTGAACTTGGTCAGCAACAAATTCTTATATACTTATTTGAAACAATAATCTGAAGTTTGGCAAGAGATGCACAGGCAACAATTAGATTATCTGCCAAAGCAAATGATTTTAGGGGCTAAGTTTATTTGCTTCTTATAGTCCTGTGTGTCTTGTTTTGCTAAAAGAAAAATATTTCTCCAGATACAATAAAATTTAGAGAGGACTGGATAAAAATACACAAGCAGATACACAATCTATTTTTGATAATGCTTGATAATGCAGAACAATTATTAAATATAAAGGATATATCTTTGAATGAATTAAGAATATATTTTCAAACAATATCTGTTCTCTATATTCTGCACCAATTATTTGGATGCACCATAGCCACCTTAACCAAAATTAGTTTTGCTTTTTTTAAAATAATCCTGATGCCCCTGCGCTATGATTTCTGTAACATGTTTTTCTGTATACTTTTTTGTTGACTGAATATGGTTTCTCTGTAAGCGTACTTTGAAGCCCTTTTTGCGGTATTTGTTTCTTTTATTAGTGTTAGAAACGGTTGCCCTACTGATTTGCAATATATCTTTTATTTCACAAAATCATAAGAGAACCTATCTCTTTTCTGTAATTTTTATTTTTTTATAGAATTGGATTTACAGATTTATATGGTTTGTCTAAAAACTAAATGCTGGAACAATAGTCTAAATTTTTTAGTTTTTTATACAATTAAAAATTTGCTTTACAGAAGTTAAATATTATAACTTTATTGACAAATCAAATTTTTATTTTCTCTTTCTGCAAGAGTTTCATTTTTCTTTGTTGTTTAACCCTTAATTTTATCATTTTATTAATTCTATTTATTTCTTTTATATTTCCTAGTTCAAACATTTCTTGTTTCATTAAAAGTAATGTATCCATATCCATATCCATCACCTCTTATATTCTATTTTTCAATTCATAATGAACTGATAAGTGATAATTAATATATAACAAAACTATATAAATGTTTCTTTTTTAGAAAATAATGCCAGATAATATTGAAGAAAAAAAATATTGCTTAGATGAAAAAAAAAATGGTTTTGCACAAATAAATTTTGGAAAAGATTCTTGCGGTTTATCTTCTTTAATTGTAGATGAATTATGGAATGACAAAAGCGTTTCTTTTGCTGCTCAAAAAAGCCGGCACATTTTAATAGAAGGTAAAAAAATAATTCTAAAATCAAAGGATAACAAAGTAGCAATATTAAATGCAATAAAATCAATTAATGAAAAACTTGATTTTTTAAAAAAAATCATCAAAAGTTGTTAAATGAAATTTACACAAATTAACATTTTAATTTAACTTTTGCTAAAAGTAAAAGTTTTTTAATAAATAATGGTAACAAATTTAGAAGAAAAAACACAAAAAAAAATTCTTTGGCATTCTTCAGCTCATATTCTTGCAATGGCGGTAAAACGCCTATATCCTGATGCAAAACTGACAATTGGTCCTGCAATAGAAAACGGATTTTATTATGATATTGATATGCAGGCAGTCACAGATGAAATAAAGCAAAAAATACAAAATGAAATTGACAAAATCATAAAAGAAAATATTAAATTTGTAAAAGAGGAAATAACCATAGATAAGGCAAGGCAAATGTTTTCTGACAATGCTTATAAATTAGAAATGATTGAAGAATTGGAAAAAGCAGGAGAAAGGCAAGTATGTATTTACAAAAATAATGATTTTTTTGATTTATGCAAGGGGCCTCATATTAAAAGCACAGGTGTTGTCGGTGCATTAAAATTGACAAAAATTTCAGGTGTCTATTGGCGTGCAAATTCAAAAAATAAAATGCTCCAAAGAATTTACGGAATTTCATTTCCGGATAAAAAACAATTGAGGCAGTATTTTGACAAAATTGAGCAGGCAAAAAAAAGAGACCACAGAAAAATAGGCAGGGAAATGGATTTGTTTAGTTTTCATGATGAAGGAGCAGGTTTTCCTTTTTTTCACAATAATGGAATGATAATAAAAAATGAATTAATTAAATTCTTGAGAAAGGAGCATAATAAAATGCATTATCAGGAAATACAGACCCCAATTATTTTAGATAAAAAATTATGGGTGCAGAGCGGACATTGGGATCATTTCAGAGAAAATATGTATTTTACAAAAATAGATGATGTTGATTGTGCGATAAAGCCAATGAATTGTCCGGGAGGAATGCTTGTTTATAGAGAAAAAGTACATTCATACAGGGAATTGCCTTTAAGGATTGGAGAATTTGGTTTGGTTCACAGGCATGAATTAAGCGGTGTTTTGGCCGGACTCTTTAGAGTACGGTGCTTTACACAGGATGATGCACATATTTTTATGGAAGAAAATCAAATAAAACAGGAAATTGTTGGAGTAATTGATTTAGTTGATAAAATCTATAAAAAATTTGGATTTGACTGGAATGTTGAATTATCTACAAAACCGGAAAATCCATTTGGCAGTGATGAAATTTGGGAAATATCAACAAATAGCTTGGAGAGTGTATTAAAGGAAAAAAATATAAATTATAAAATAAATAAAGGAGACGGTGCTTTTTATGGACCCAAAATTGACTTTCACATAAAGGACTGTATTGGTAGAAATTGGCAGTGCGGCACAATACAATTAGACTTTACTATGCCAGAGAAATTTAATCTGGAATATGTAGGTAAAGACAATGCAAAGCACAGACCTGTAATGCTTCACAGAACAATATATGGAAGTTTAGAGAGATTTATGGGAATTTTGATTGAGCATTATGCAGGCAAATTTCCTTTATGGCTTGCACCAATACAGGTAAAAATAATAAATGTTGGATTGGATTCAGTTAAATATGCAAATAAAATATACAAAATATTCTTTGACAATAATATTCGTGTTGAGGTAGATTTAAGAGATGAATCAGTTGGCTATAAAATAAGAGATGCACAAAATATGAAAATTCCCTATATTGTTGTAGTTGGGGAAAATGAAATAAAAGAAAACACAATTACAATAAGGACAAGAGATAAAAAAATCCAAAAAAATATTAAGATTGACGAATTTATTGAAAATATTTTAAATGAGATTAAATAAAGTATGAACAGTGAAACCACAACTGCCGTAGGCAGTATCCATCATAATTCCTCTGCTTAGGATTAAGTATATAAACACACATATTAATTATATTTCTTGGCGTAAAATATGTCCTTCTCTCCTTTTGTGGATTTATTTAATAAATATTCAATGCTTCATCAACAATCTGCAAATTTGAATTAAAGAGTTTTACATTCTGCAAAAACCCAATACAAATTTGCAAATGGTTTTCATCTGCAATTCAGAGCAGTTCGCCTTTTCAAAATTCCTGGTCATTTCTTTTGATTTTGCAAAAGATTGTTTATTGCTTCTTTTGTATGATAAGCATCACTTCTGCTTCTAAATTCTAATCAACGCTTTGAGAAGAAAATATTGTCAAATCATATTCATTTGATTTTATTAGTTTTCAAGAATTGTATTTTTCGTATTAAAAATATGGTTTAATTAAATTTAAATGATTTTGCATCCTATTCTGTAATTTGTTCTGGTTTTTTAGATAGGTTTAAAAATACAAAAATTTATAGCATAACACATATATAATACAATTATAATAACTTAATATGAATAAGAGATATATATGTTCTGATAGTATCTCTAAACCTATATTGCAATTCTTTTGGGTTCAGAGATAGTCAAATAAAATGTGGTTTAAAATATTGATTATTTCCTGTATAATTGGGTTTTTTGCGACATATTTTATTGTTAAAAAATTTATTGTTTTTTTTAAAAATATAGGTCTTGTTGGAATAGATATTGCAAAAAAACAAAAACCAAAAATTGCTGAAATGGGTGGCGTGCCTGTTGCTTTTGGATTTATTTTGTCTGCATTATTTTTTATTGGACTGCAAATATTTTTGCAGCAAAACTTTAAATTTATAATTCTCTTTCCATGCCTGCTTACAACATTGTTTATAGTATTTATTTATATGCTTGATGACTTAACAGCAATTTTGAAAAAAAAAGAAATAAAAGCAGATGGAATTTTTGTAAAAAAGCATGGTTTCAGGCAAAGGCATAAATTTTTATTTCCATTAATTGCTGCAATTCCAATAATGGCTGCTAATTATGGAAATTCCAATATGTTGCTTCCAATTATTGGCAATATTGACTTTGGAATATTATATCCTCTTGTTTTAGTTCCTATTGGAATTTTTGGTGCTTCTAATGCTGTAAATATGCTTGCCGGAATAAATGGATTAGAAGCAGGAACAGGTGTTGTTGCTATTTTTTCTTTGAGTTTATTTGCCTATTTAAATTCAAATTTTATTGCTGCATCTTTTGGTTTTATTTTTTGTTCCTGTCTTTTTGCATTTCTGTTGTTTAACTGGCATCCAGCTAAAATATTCCCTGGCGACTCTCTCACATATATGATGGGCACTATTATTGCAATTATTGCAATTATTGGAAATATTGAAAAATTTGCTGTTTTTATTTTTATTTTGTGGTTTATTGAATTTGGATTAAAATTTAGATCTAAATTTAGCGCAGAGTCATTTGGAAAATTAAATTCAAAATATTATTTGACAAATCCATATAAAAAAATTTATTCACTTACGCACATTTTTATGGATGGAAAAACAAGAGAAGAAATTATTGTTTTAAAAATAATTTTAATTGAAATATTTATTTGTGTTATTGGATTTGTTTTGTTTTTGTAAATATATAGTATACTCTTATTATTTAATGCGACAAATAAACTCTTGCGGATTAAACCACGAGAATTCATCCACTCAGTAGATGATAACAAAATTCAATGCTATCTAATAGGATGGATTCATGAAATTATTTTAATCTGCATTAATCCCTGTTGTTGGATAATATTAATTGCGTAAGTATTCATAGGGTATAATCTGTGGTCTTTAACTTTATAGTATACATATATGCACCAAAAAACAAAAGTTTTTTGCTGGCATCTCGCAATACTTTGTGTTACAAGATAATACAATTTGTAATAACTTTATATGGGCAAGAAATATGTGTTCTGCTAGAACCAAATCTAAAAAACATAGTTGTTTTACTTTGGGTTTTGATAGTCAAAATTAATTAAAGTTTATAAATATAAATTACTATTTTTTATTGTGTATAAAATATAAAACAGCACATTGACTAGTCCAATGAAAATTAAAAAATTATTTTTAGCATATCTAATACTTAGTTTTTTGTTTATCAAAATAACATTTGCAAACGACTTTGATATAAATATAAATCCAAACCAATACAGTGTTTATCCAGGGGATATAATTACATTCAATGCAACAATTACAAATAATTTGAATCTTACAAAAGATATAAATATTGTAATAAAAAATGTAAAATATTCAACATGGGTTACAATAGAAAATTCTCGCTTTAGTATTGAACCAAATAAAACAATTAATTTTGAATTTTTTATTTCTCCTGCCAAAGAGGCAATAAAAGGTACATATACTTTTGACTTGGATGTGTCTTATATTGCAAACAATGAAAGCAAAACTATAAACAGAAAGATTAATTTTTATGTAATGGAACTCGGCGTGCTCCAAATGGATTTGGAATTAAAAAAGACAAATCTATTGCAGGGCGAAAATTCAAATGTAGCTGTAATTGTAAAAAATATAGGATCAATTGATTTTAAAGATGCTCTGCTTGTAATTGGTTTAAAGGAAAAAAAAATTGAAGACAAACACAAAATTGTTTTATTAAAAAAAGAAGAGGAAAAAATAATAACTAAAACATTTGAATTTGATGAATTTGAAAAAATAGACAATTTCACTATTTATGCACGACTCTACAAAACATTCACAAGCAAATCACCGGATGTGCTCCTTGATGAAATTATAAAAACAGGCACAATAATAAAAAAAAGCAAAATAAATTCATCTTACAATGAATACGAGGATAAAGAAAAAAACCACACAATAAGTGGTAATTTTTATGCAAAAAATAATGGCAATAAAAACGCAGATGTTATTTTTTCTCTTGGAATTTTGCATCCAATTGTATTTTATAATTTCTCTAAAAGGCCAGATTATTTTATTGAAAATAAAAAACCAGAATATGATGATCTGAAAACAACAATTGGAAAAATATATATAAACAAAGGCATTGACAAAACAAATAATAAATTAACTGCTGTGTGGGTATGCAATGAATTAAAACCAAATGAAATCTGTTCTGTATCTTATACAATTGATTTAAAAAATATTTATAATCTAAAAATACTTGCTTTTTTAATTTTGTTTGTTTATGCATATTTTATATATTCTCACCAAATTTATTTGGAAAGAAAAATTTTGAAAATATCTGAAAATAAAACAAAAATTTCAATTGAATTAAAAAATGAAACAAGAAAGCAATTAGATGAATGCAAAGTCATTGAATTTGTTCCGGCATCGTTGCAATTAGTTGCAAAATTTGATACCCAGCCGCCAGATGAAATAAAACACACGAAAAAAGGTACTTATCTAAAATGGATTTTTAAGCCATTTCTTATTGGAGAGACAAGAATAATAATCTATTCTGTAAAACCATTGTTGAGGGCATTTGATGGTATTAAAATAAAGCCAACAAGAGCAATAGCAAAAAGAAAAAGAAAAAAATATATAAAAAAAACAGATGAATTAAATGTACTCTAAAAATAATACAGAAATTGAACTGGAATCGCAAACAATCAAATGGTTGAAAAAAGCAAAGAAAAAATTAGAAGAACACAAGAATAAGAAAAATCAAAAAAAATTTATAATTAAAAATGCAGATTGTTATATAAAAGACACTTATTATTTTTTGGAACAAAATGATTATATAAGGGGATTTGAATCAATTATCTGGGCATGGGCACTATTAGAGATTGGAGAATAAATTTGGTAATGGTGCAAAAATTGATGCACCAAAAGAATTTATTGGAAGAAATGTGATTATTCTTGTTGAGAAAAAAAGAGTTTAGACAATTATTTAAGAATTAATTAATTGATATAATTTTTGCTCTTGAAGAAAAAATTCAAAAGATTGAGTATTATTTCAAATCTTTTGATAATTGTCAGTAATCCACACATAAAAATTGCAAGGACAAAACATCTTC
>NJDR01000001.1 GCA_002254415.1 Candidatus Aenigmarchaeota archaeon ex4484_52 | reverse complement strand
TTCTTTGGATGAATACAATAATTATCTGCGGACTGCAACAACAAGCGGGCAATGGAGTAATAGTTTCAGTGATATTTATGTTTTGGATAATGACTTAAATATTGTTGGTTCTGTCAGGGACTTGGGAAAAACAGAGAAGATTTATTCTGTTAGGTTTTTGCAGGATAATGCCTATGTTGTAACATTCAGGAAAATAGACCCGTTTTATGTTTTGGATTTGTCAGATCCTCTAAATCCAGAATTAAAAGGAGAACTCAAAATACCCGGGTATTCTTCTTATCTTCATCCAATTGAGAAAAACAAAATTTTGGGAATAGGCAAAGAGGACTCAAAAATAAAAATATCCTTGTTTGATGTATCAAATCCAGAAAATCCAGTTGAAGTAGATAAATATATTTTAAATGAATATTGGTCTGATATTTTAAATACGCATCATGCTTTTTTATTGGACAAAAAACATAATATATTTTTCCTTCCCGGGCGCAAAGGCGGCTATGTATTTTCTTATGAAAATGATAAATTGCACTTAAAAAAGACAATAAGTAATATATCAGCAAAAAGAGCAATCTATATTGATGATTGTTTGTATATAATCGGAACTGACAAAATTATTGTATTAGATGAAAATAAATGGGAAAAAATACAGGACTTTGATTTTTAAAAAAACCTGAATTTATATGGTTTTAAAACAAATAACACATTTAACAAGCATTGATAACTTGACAAAAGAGCAAATCAATTTTATCCTTGACAAATCAAAACAAATGCTAAATATTTTAAATAGCAAAAAAACTCTTAATATTTGCAAAGGCAAAATTCTTGCATGTTTATTTTTTGAAGCAAGCACGAGGACGCGCCTGTCTTTTGAGGCGGCAATGCATCGCTTAGGAGGAAATGTAATTGGCTTTGCTGATGCAAGCACAAGTTCAGCAAAAAAAGGAGAATCACTTACAGATACAATAAAAACTGTTCAAAATTATGCCGATATTATTTGCATAAGACACCCATTAGAAGGTTCATCTAAATTAGCAGCAAAATACTGCAAAATTCCTATTATTAATGCGGGAGATGGCGGGCACGAACACCCAACACAGACATTAATGGATTTATTTACTATTATGATAAAGAAGAATACTATTTCAAATTTAAAAATCGGGTTGTGTGGGGACTTGAAATTTGGAAGAACAACGCATTCTCTTTTGCAGGCATTGGCGTTATTTGGAAATGAAATTATTTGCATCAGCCCTGAAGAATTAAGAATGCCAAATGAAATAAAGGACAAAATCCAAAATTATGGCGGAAAAATATTCCAGACAGAAAATTTAAATGAAGTAATAAATAAATTAGATATTTTATATATCACTCGCATACAAAAGGAAAGATTCATTAGTGAAAAAGAATATTTGCGACTTAAAGGCAGATATATATTGGATAAAAAAATAATGTCTATTGCACCAAAAAATCTTTTTATTATGCATCCGCTTCCAAGAGTAGATGAAATAAATCCAGAAATTGACAATGACAAAAGATGCATTTATTTCCAGCAGGCATTTTTTGGAGTTCCTGTCAGAATGGCAATATTGGAAATAATGCTTAAAATATAAAATACAATATATATGAAAAAAGAACAAAAAATTAGAAAAATAATTAATGGCACAGTAATTGATCATATAAAGCCTGATTGTGCAATCAAGGTGCTCTCTATTTTAGGCAATATAAAAGATGAATGCGTAATTATTTGCATTAATGCAAAGAGCAAAAAATACAAAAAAAAAGATATAATAAAAATAGAAAACAAATTTCTAAAAGAAAAAGAATATAATGAACTTGCACTTATTAGTCCAAATGCGACAATTAGCATTATAAAAAATAGTAAAATTATTCAAAAAAATAATGCAAAAATACCTGATTTTATTAAAGGAATTGGAAAATGCAGAAATCCGCGATGCATTACAAATTATGAGCAGATTGATCCAGAATTTATGGTTGTATGCAAAAAGCCAATTATTTTAAAATGTATTTATTGTGAATGCAATACAAAATATATTGCAGACAAAGAAGAAAAAATCTTGTAAATCAATTATTTTCAACTTCTCCTTCTACAACTTTTTCATCTTCTTTTTTGTCTTTTTTTGTTTCTTCTGATGCTTTTGTTTGTTGTTGTTTTTGTGCTTCTTGTGCTTTTTGTTGAGCCTGTTGATACATCTTTATAGTTATTTCTTGTATTGCACTAGATAAATCTTCTTTTTTTGTTTTTATTTCATCAATATTATTTGATTCAATTGCTTTTTTTAGTGCCTGTTTTTTGTCTTCAATTTCCTTTTTTTTGTCATCTGTTAAAATATCTTTTGGTGCCTCTTTAATTGTTTTTTCAACAGTATTTACTAGCATTTCTGCCTCGTTTTTCTCTAAAATTTCCTGTGCTCTTTTCTTATCTTCTTCTTCATTTGCTTTTGCTTCATCTATTTTTTTCTTGATTTCTTCATCACTTAACCCGCTTGTCTTTTTAATTGTAATACTTTGTTGTTTACCTGTCCCCAAATCCTTTGCTGAAACCTGCAAAATGCCATTTGAATCAATATCAAATGTTACTTCAATTTGTGGTATTCCTCTCGGTGCCGGTGGAATTCCATCTAAAATAAATCTTCCCAAACTTATATTATCTGCTGCCATTTTTCGCTCTCCCTGAAGCACATTTATTTCTACACTTGGCTGGTTGTCTGCTGCTGTTGAAAATATTTGTGTTTTTTTTGCAGGAATTGTTGTATTTCTCTCTATTAGCTGAGTTGCGATTCCACCTAATGTTTCAATACTCAAAGTCAATGGAGTTACATCTAAAAGAAGCACATCTTTCACATCACCGCCAAGAATTCCGCCCTGAATTGCTGCTCCAAGTGCTACTGCTTCATCTGGGTTTATGTTTTTTGTTGGCTCTTTTTCAAACATATCTTTTGCAAGTTTTTGGACTGCTGGACATCTTGTTGAACCTCCTATTAATAATACTTCATCAATATCTGCTGGTTTTAATTTGGCATCATCCAATGCTTTATGGCATGGCTTTTTTGCTCTTTCTAATAAATCACCAATCAATTCTTCAAAATTTGCTCTTGTCAATGTCATGTCAATGTGTTTTGGGCCACTTGCATCTGCTGTAATAAATGGAAGATTAATTGAGGTCTGTATAGTTGTTGAGAGTTCTATTTTTGCTTTTTCTGCTGCATCTTTTATTCTCTGAATTGCAGAAGCATCTTTTGACAAATCAATTCCATTTTGTTTTTTAAATTCATCAAAAATATAATTCATTATTTTTTGGTCAAAATCATCCCCACCTAAATGATCATCTCCTGATGTTGATTTTACTTCAAAAACTCCTTCTCCAAGCTCAAGTATTGTAACATCAAATGTTCCTCCGCCAAAATCAAAAACAAGAATTGTTTTAGAAGATGTTTTGTCTATTCCATAAGCAAGAGAAGATGCAGTTGGTTCATTTATTATTCTTTTTACATTTAATCCAGCAATTTTTCCTGCATCTTTTGTTGCATTTCTTTGAGCATCATCAAAATAAGCAGGGACTGTAATCACTGCTTCTGTTATTTTTGTACCTAAATAACTTTCTGCATCTTCTTTTAATTTTTGCAAAATCATAGCAGATATTTCCTGAGGGCTGAAGTTCTTTCCGTTTTCAAGTACAAATGCACAATCTCCGTTTGATGTTGCCTTTACTTTAAATGGAATTTTTTTTATTTCTTTTTGCACAAGAGAATCATTAAATTTTCTACCTATAAATCTTTTTGCAGAATAAATTGTGTTTTTTGGATTTGTAATTGCCTGTCTTTTTGCCAAAACACCAATTAATCGTTCGCCTGTTTTTGTAAATCCTACTATTGATGGAGTTGTTCTTGTTCCTTCTTTATTCGGAATTATAACTGCTTTTCCACCTTCCATTACTGAAACAGCACTAAATGTTGTTCCCAAATCAATACCTATTATTTTTCCCATTTTATCACCCTTTTCCATTCCTATATTGTATATGATTATATATTCATTAATTATAAAAAGCTTTTGTTATTTTTTATATAAACAGATGTTGTTGTTACTTTAAGCAACGACACTTTTTTTAAAGAAATATAAAAAAGAATTTAAAGATATGTTTTAAAAAAATATTATTGTCTAAATGTATAGTTATACAAGGGAAAAAATATGAGAGAAGAATATGCAATGATAATAGATATTATAAAATCTGCCTATGATACAAATACCGGTCAAATTGTTCATTTGGTTGGAGATAATAATTTTAATTTACTTGAAGCTGTATCTTTGCCAAATGTTTCAATAAAAATTCAAGAAAAAGTATATATTGGTTTTGGGAAAAGAAATAAAATTAAAACAATAAAAAATATTATAAATCACTCAAAATTAAGTTCTTTTGCACAAGAAGAATTAGAGAATTCAATTGAACGAATTATTGAAGAAAAACAGGACTTTTTTATTGATTTTATAAATAATATGCGCCCTTTGACAAAAAAAAAACATCAATGTGAACTGCTTCCCGGGATAGGAAAAAAATATATGTGGAATGTAATCAATGAAAGAAAAAAAAGTAAATTTATAAACTTTGATGATTTTAATAAAAGAGTATCTTTGGGTATTGATATAAAAAAATCAATAAAAAAAAGAATATTAGAGGAGTTAAAAAACAATAATATAAAATGGAGGTTATTTAACAAGAAAAATCCTGTAAATTTATATAAAAGAAATTAAAATAAATATGGATATAAATATAGTAGATAGGCAAAAATTAATTAATCAATTGTCATCCGATCTTCAAAAAGAAAAAACAATCTCTATTCCAAATTGGATTAATTTTGTAAAAACAGGAATACATAAAAAAAAAATTCCTGATGATAAAAATTGGTGGTTTTTTAGAATAGCATCAATCTTGTGCTTTGTTTCAACAAGACAAATCGGTGTTTCGCGATTGAGGGTAAAATACGGCGGCAGGAAAAATAGAGGTTATAAGCCAGAAAAATTCAAAAAAGCAGCAGGCAACAATATAAGAAAGGCATTGCAACAATTAGAAAAACTGGACCTTGTAGAGAAAAATAAAAAGGGAAGAAAATTAACACTGAAAGGAATGAAATATATTGAAAATGCAATCAAAAATATCTGCTGAAAAAGATATTTCTATTGACTTTTATTGCAAAAAAATATTTGAGACATTAAAGGAAATAGTGGAAAAAGAACTTTCAAAAAAACAAACATTTGCAGTTAGAGTAAAGAGGCAGGGAAATCATATTTTTACAAGTATTGACATTGAAAGAAAAATAGGTTTTTTAATTAATAAATTTTTTGGAAATAAAGTTAATTTAACAAAGCCAGATAAGACAATATTCATTGAAATAAAAAACAATGATGTCTGGATTTATACAAATAAAATTATTGGATTAGGTGGCTTGCCAGCAGGCGTCGAAGGAAATATTATTTGCTTGATTAGAAATGAAAAAAAATATTTTGACGATGATATTAAAGCAGGGCTAAATATGTTGGTGAGAGGTGCAAAATTATATGTTATTTTAATTGGAACAAAAATTACACAAAATGATATTAATTTTTGCCAAAAAAATTTTAGAAAATATGATCCCAATATACAAAACAAAATATCAAAAATAGAGTGCTCTAATTTGCATATTGCAGAATTTAGAAATGAATTAATAAAAAAAATAAATTCGACAAAAGCAAAAGCAATTTTGCTTGGAATAAAAATTAATGAATTAGATGATTTTTGCAATTCTGCAAAATTATTATCTAACAGAAATATTTCAATTGAAAGAATTCCTATTTTCACTCCAAATTTAAGTTATGAATTATGAAATTAATAAAATTTGATGCAAAGAAAAACACAATAATAAAGACGCAGACAACAGAGGATCTGTACGCACTTTGCAAAATCATAAAAAAAAATGATATTGTTGGTGCAAAAACATTTAGGACAGAGCAGAAAACATCAAAGAAACAAAAGGTCTCTATTTTTTTGAAAATAATTGCTGAAAAAATAAATTTGTCCAAGCAAGGAGATATATTAAACATAGGTGGAAAAATAATTGAAGCAAAAGACATTGTTCAAAAAGGACACCATACTCTGCACATTGGAGCAAATAATATATTTCATATAGAAAAAAAATGGAATAATCTTGAAATTCATCAATTAAAGCAATGCATTAGATATAAAAAAACAAATATTTTAATTGTAAATATTGATGAGAGAAATGCATTAATTGCAAAAGCCAACGAGGAGAGAATATCTTCTGTTTGCAATATTAAACGGCAAAATGCAGGAAAACAATATAATATAAATACAAATGAATATTTTGGCAATTGTTTTAATGCAATACAAACACACTTAAATAATGCAAATTATTTGATTATTGCAGGACCTGGCTTTGCCGCATCTGATTTTTTTAAATACATTTGTGAAAACAAAAAAGAAAAAGTTTGTAATTTACTAAAAAATACAATTGTTGATAAAACAAGTATTGTTGGAAAAACAGGACTAAATGAAATTATTGCGCGGGGAATAATGGACAGGGTAGTAAAAAACTCTATCTTGTCTGAGCAGATAAAATTAGTTGAAAATATTTTTGAGGCACTTGCAAAAAAACCAGAAAAAGTTGCTTATGGAATTGACTATGTAAATAATGCAATAAAATCTGGTGCAGCAAAGCAATTATTAATTTCTGACAAAATTATTTCAAATAAGAATATTGAAGAATTAATTGAATTAGCAAAAGAAAAAAAAATAAATTTTCACATTATTGAAACACACCATAATGCAGGAGAGCGTTTATATGAATTAGGTGGTATTGTTGCATTGTTGAGATATAAAATTTGATTGATTAGCTGTATTTTTTAAAACCAATTATTTCAGCAATCTCTCTGAAACATCTCTTGCAATAATGCAAATTATATTGATTTATAACACCTCTGCCGCGATAGCCGCAACGCCTGCAAACGCTTTTTTCCAGCCCGAAATTTCTTTTTCTTTTAAAATAAGCGTCGAGAGAGGGATTCGAACCCCCGAGGGCAAAACCCACCAGCTTTCCAGACTGGCGCACTACCACTATGCGATCTCGACAAATTATATCTTTTTCTTTATTCTCTCTTCACTTCTTCCAACAAGTAATTTTCCATCAATAATTAAATGCATTTTTTTTTTTAAATTATTCTCAATATCAAATTTTGCAAGTGGTAAATAAGCAGACAATCTCTCTTTTTCAACACAAAAATCAAAAATACTGGACTTTTTTTCTATTAAAATTTCTTTATTGTCATTCTGTCTAATTTTTAACATTTTTTTTGTCTCATTAATTATAATCCCTGATTTTCCAATTTGTGATTTATTTGTTGAATTTGTTATTTTTACTTTTAGACCAAATAATTCCTGTTTTGGAAATTTTTCTAAAATTTGTTCTATGGTCATAAATTAAGTTATGAGAATTATTTTTTGGCTTTTTCCTTTTCTTTTTTCTTATCCTTTTTTTTGCGTTTCAATACTTTTTCTTTTGAATCATAAATATATGCGTGGGCTATGCTGGTTGTTTTTCCAAATTCCTGTTTTATTTTTACAACAAAAATATTCTCTTTTGTTTTTTTTTCAAAATCTGCTATTTTATCTACAACCTCTTGTTTTTTTGGAGTTGGTCCATTTGAATTTATTTCAAAAACAATTTCTACTCTGTTTAGCAAGGGATTGTTTTTTTCTTTTATTTTTATCAATTCCATAAGATATATTAAACACTCATTAAATTAATCATAGGAAATGCAATGCTGTGCATATAAGCCCGGTATTTCAATTTTCATATTTTGTGCAATTTTGCTTTTTTTAGGATTAATACAACCTATAATACCGCTCCATTCTTCTGTTAAATCTTCATTTTTACACACTGGACATTTCTTTTTATCTGTCAGTATTTTGCAAATTGTGCATGCTCTCAACATAATTTATATACATAAAAATAGATTTTTTTAAATAATTATTGATTATTTTGTCAATCAAATATTAGAAATTCATTCAAAGACTTTTGGTCCAATAATATAATTATCTTTTTTGTATTTTATATTTTCAAACAATAAATCTGTTCTTGTGAATTCAACTATCTTGTCATCCCTGTATTTGTCTTTAATGTCAAATATATCAAAACTTGGCTCTATTTTACCTGTATTTACTTCATCTAATTCATCAAACATTAAAATCACTTCATTGATTTCTTTACTGAATTTCTGTCTTTCTTCTTTTGTTAAATCAATTCTTGCCAGTTTGCATAATTTGTCAATATCTTCAAATGTCATAATAAAAAAAACTTTTGTTAAATAATTTATATACATTCAACAAAATCTTTAAATTCTTTTATTTGGTTGTTATTTTTAATTCCAAAAACAAAAATTTCATTAGAGTTGTTTGCTAAAACATAAGATAAATTATTTTTATTATTGTTAGCCCTGCATAAAAAGACATCTAATTTTGGCAAATATTTTGAATTTTTATCCAAAGATATTTTTTGATTAATATTTGCAATTGGATTGTCAATAATGAATTTTACAAGTGTCTGTCTTATTGAAATATTTTGAATTTCATCGCAGCATATATCTTCCAATGTATTTTTTACGAGTTTGTTTGATATTTCTTTTACATTTTCAAATGCCTTTATTCCTGAAATTATAATTTTTCCTTTTTTGAAAATTATAATTTTGTATTGGCTTTCAAAAAGAATTAAATAATTCATCAAATCTAAATCAAACGGCTTTTTTTCTATCATAAAACCAATTGTTGAAATAGGGATATATCTTGTTTTTAATGTACATTCGACAAGAATATTTTCAATTATTGTATTAATTACTTTTGGCATATTTTTTGTATTTTTGCGTCTCTAAAAAAGGTCCAAACAATATGTAAAAAACAGGAGGCAATATCAGTAATTTTTTAATATCAAAAAAAACATTTGCAAAAAAAACAATTAAAAATAAAGCAAAAATCACAATTATTTGTTTTTGTTTTTTGATTTTTAATTGCTTGAATGAAGGATATTTTATATTTGAAATCATTAATATACACAAAATTATCACAATATATGAAAATATATATTTAGAAAAATTAATATCTGCAATAAAAATAAAAGAAACAAGCATAGCAGATACAGGAATCGGAAGACCTAAAAAATAACTGCTCGTATTTATTACATTAAATCTTGCAAGGCGGCTTATGCCTCCAAAAATCAATAAAAAAGCAATAAGCATTCCTGTTGTTCCAAAAAGATATAATTTTGACAAATAAACCAAAATTGCAGGGGCAACGCCAAATGAAACCAAGTCAGCAAGAGAATCTAATTCTTTTCCAAATTCATTTGATATTTCAAAAAATCTTGCACTTCTTCCGTCAAAGCCATCCATTAAAATTGCAATAATTATTAGAATCCCTGCATTGTAAAAATCCCCTTTTATTGAAAAAACGATTGAATAAAAACCACATAATGCATTTGCATAAGTAAATAATGAAGGAAATAAATGTATTGGTTTTATTTTTTTTTTCTTATAATTATATTTTATTTTTTTCATTGTATTGTACTTTTAAACTATATTTCCAAAAGTTTTAATAGTTATTTACAAATAAAAATTATTCAATAATTTTGCCCCAATAGCTCAGCTGGCAAGAGCGTTGCCGTGGTAAGGCAGAGGTCACGCGTTCGAATCGCGTTTGGGGCTTTCATCAATCTTGTCTTTTATAAGTGCTAAATCACTTAATGATAATTTTTTTCCTTTTAAAAATAAATCATATACCTTTTTTGATTGCTCTTGATTTTTTTCAATAGTTTCTTTTTGTGTCTGGATTTTGATTTTTTTCATTTTTTCTTTTAATATTTTGACAGCATTAATATATTTTTGATGCATATCATTTGCATTTTTTTTTAAAATATTTAATTCATTGATTAGAATATCTATTTTTTTTTCTTCTAATTTTTTTTTTTTTTTAAGATTTGTCAAAATAGAAAAATATTCGTCACTTTTTAATGAAAATTGCACTAATTGTTTGTGCTTCTCATCTGCTTCGTTTTTTATTCTTGTTTTTTTAATTTTTAATCTTTTTGACTTTCTTATATTTTTTGAAAATTGCTTTTTTATCTCCAATGTCTTTTTCATTTGAGTTAATTTATCCTGCAGTTCTTCTTCTTTTTTTAATGAAATTGGTTTTGTTTGAATAAACCATTCTAATTTAGAAATTTTGTTTTTTAAGTCCAAAATAGAATCAGAATTGTTATTTTTGTAAATATCATTTGTTTTTTCTCCTTTTATTTTTCCAATCTCTTTATTAAGTTCCAAAATCCTGCTATTTAGAGCATTGCGATCTTTTTTTAATTCCTTTATTTTATTTACACATTCGTTATTTTTTTCCTGAATTATTCTTATCTTTGATTTAATTAAATTAATCTCGGCAAAGTCCTTTTTGTTTTTTTCAAGAAATTTTTTTGTTTCGTCATTTAATTTTTGTCTTTGATCTCTTAATTCATTTGTAATTTTTTTTAGTTTTTCTATTGTGTTGTCCATAAATTCTATGAATGCAATAATCTTATTTTAAATCATATTTATAAACTTATCTCTAATCGCAGAAAAAATGTCTGCAAACACCGCTTCTGCAATCACTATTAAATTCACATGGCTGACCTTCAATAAGTCGTAATGGTTCATTAGAGGTATCACAACATATTTTCGTAATAGAACTAGAACATGTTTTTGTTTTTTGACTTATGCATTCGCAAAAATGTTTAACTTTTACATCATCCTCTCGGCTATAACTACAATAAGATGCCTGGCATGTTTTATATTTTTGTCCTCTTCCACTTCCATTAGTGCAATGACTTGATACACATTCTAAATCAGAATTGCAAATCATTCCTTGTTTTAATTTATTCCTGTTTTCATCTTCCCCGACAACAAAAACCGCCCGCACCAAAACCGTACTTATATTTCCGTCAGGATATTTTATATTTGCATATCTCCACACAAGATTTTTTTCATTTTCATCAATGTCATAGATCGGATCAAGAGGTATATAATTTTTAAAATCCCAGTAAGCTCCTGTTTGAGTATCTAATATATGTATGTGATAACTTACTTTGCTTAAATTAAATTCTTTTAATAATTTATCTTCAAAATCATTATTTAATTTTTGTGTTAATTTTTCTGCATCAAACATAAAGTCATATGGCTCTTCTTTTTCATTTAAAACAACAAGATCAGGAATATGCATAAAATCAACTAAAATAGCATCTTTATATCCCTTCATTTCATGAAAATTCATTTGCGTTTTATTCATTTTCGTATAAAACAATATTATGGCAGCAAAAAAAAGAGCAACAACAATAATTGCAATTATTTTTTTAATTTTCATAAATATATTTTATTTTTAATTGTATAAAAATTATAAAACTCTTGCACTTATTTTATTTCAGTATTTTTTGTCTTTTTATTGCATCTTGGACATCTTGACTCCATTGTGTAAATTTTGCACTCATTACAAAAATAAATATTTGGCATATTATATACTAAATCATTTCAATTAAATTCTCAATTATTTTTTCGCTAACATGCGTCATTATTGACTCAGGATAAAATCGACCCTTCTACAAAATATTTTTTATGCCTGACTGCCATAATAATTCCTTCTTTTGTTTTTACTGTAATTTTCAGGCACTCTGGCAAATCAAATGCACAAAGCGAATGATATCTGCCTGCTGAAAGAGGACATTCATATTGAAAAATTGTTTTTTTGTTATGAAAAATTAAAGATTGTTTTCCATGAACAATATTTTCTACCTTTTCACTTTTCCGTCAAATGCCTCAACAATTGCCTGATGCCCAAGGCATACCCTAAAAACCGGAATTTTCCCAGAGTATTTTTTATTAGTGGATTGTAATTCCTACACTCTTTGGGATTCCGGACCCGAGGAGATTACAATTAATTTTATATTAAATTTATTTATTGTTTTGTCAATAAAGAAATATCAACAATATTTTTAAAAACAATTATATCTAAATTTCTTTTTTTAACTCATCTGCAAGATTATTGTCTCCTGATATTCTGCTTCCTTATTTTTCAATTATCAGTAATTCATTAACAATTCTGCTTCCTGCAACAGAACCCTGATTTAAATTAATATAAGATAATTATTTAAACTTGTTTTTTTATATTTTATAAATTATAAAACCTCGTAAGGAACTTTATAAAATATATAAAAAATCCTGTTGTTTTTTATATTAAACCTGTTAGATACGCAGGTTATAATGTTATCTAACAGTTGAATTTACAGGATTTTTTCTCGTCTTTTTCTAAAAAATTTTGTATGTCTCTGCCATCTTTTTTGCCAGGAATTTTCTTAATTTGTCAATATTGATATTTTTTTTTGCAGAAATATAAAATTTTCTGTTTTTTATCAAATGCATTATTTTGCTTTTTTTCTCATTTGTTAATTTAATCAAATCAATTTTATTTATGCAAACAACAATTTTCTTGCTTTTTGAAATTATTTTTTCAATTGATTTTTTTAATTTCAACTGATCAGTAATTGAATATTGGCAGTTTTTTGAAAAATCAAAAATAAAAAAAATTAAATCTGCAATTGTTGTAATTGCAAGTTTTGATTGCTGAATGCATTTGTTTTTGCTGTCTATATTATCTAAAATCCCGGGCGTGTCAATAATCTGTATTTTGTCATCAATTGTCCCAAAAAGAAGTTTTTGTGTTGTAAATGCATAAGACATAATTTTTGGTTTTGAACCACTCAAAATAGACATTAGTGTTGATTTTCCTGTATTTGGAAAACCGCAAATAACAAGTGTAAATCTTTGCTTAATTTCAGGCAGTTTATTTATGATATTTCTTGACTCCTCAATATATAAAAACACTTTGTTTAATTTATTTATTGCAGAAGAAATTCTTCCATAATATGCTTTTCTTGCAAAATCAATATCTTTTTTATTTCTCGCATTTTGTATTTTTTCTTTTGCCTGAAAATATAATTTTTTATTTAATTTTTGTGCAAAACAAACCCTGTAAAGTGCTTTTTTCAATTTGTCTGCATTTGCCAGAATATCAATTAGTCCTTTTTCAAATGCATTGATTTGATTTATTTTTGGAAAATTTTGAAGAATTTTTTCGCATTCATTGTTAATCACAACAGAGGCAATTTGTATTTTTTCAAGATTTTTCTTTTTTATAAATTCAATTGTGATTTGTTTTTTTTTGTAGGTTATTTGTTTTTTTTTTGCGCGACTAAATGCCTTGTCAAGTATTTCTTTTGAATTTGGTATTCTTTTTGTTATTTTGTCCATAAAATAAGATTAAAATAACCCGTACTTTTTTAAGTGCTGGTTTATACTTATACAATAAAGGAATTTTATAATAACAGCAAATTTGTTATGCAAGAAACGAATTTTAAAAACAAATATAATTTTGAGACAAATAAAAAGACAATAATCACTACATCTCAAAAATACCTGTTAAATGAAACTATCGTTGAAATTTATTTAAATTGTTGGGAAAAATTAGGAGAAAAAGAAAACAGAAAAGAATATAGTTGGATAAAAAAGTGTTTTGTGATATCCACACAAAAAATATGAAGAAAAGAAATAATATGGGTTTAAAACATATTTTATTTTTTAAACTCTTCTTCCTCTCCTGCCGCCTTTTTTGCGATTGCTGTCATAATCAATAGGAGTATTATCTTCAATTTTGATTATTTTCATACCTTCTTGAATTAATGTCCTAATTGCGGGCTGTGCGCCTTTTCCCGGAATCTTTGATTTTATCCCGCCCGGAGCCCTTATTTTTAAATATACATTTTTTATTCCTCTTTCAATCGCTGTTTTCGCAACAATTTTTGCAACTTTCATAGCAGGGTATTGAGTTCCCTTCAGGCGACTCTTATCTGTTACCATTCCTGCACTACATCGGCAAATAGTTTCTGCACCTGTAATATCAGTAATATGAATAATGGTATTATTATCACTGCTATATAAATAAACAATGCCTGTTTTTTGATCAATTTTTTGACTCATTTTTATTAGTTATTTTTTATCGTCTTTTTTTTCTTTTTGGTTTTCTTTTTCTGGTTTTTGAATTAAGATGATATGGTTTTCCTCTTGTTTTTTTACAATATAATTGGGACTGAAAATAATAATATCATTTATTTTTATTTTTTTATGCACAATAAGCTGCCTTGAATGAAGTTGTGTTTTTGCAAACCCGAGTTTTAAAACAATACTCTGTAATCTCCTGTCAAGAATATCTGTTAATTTTAATGCAAGAATATTTTCAAAAGTAATGTTTTCCTTGCATAAGCAATAATCATCAATTTTTTTAAATAATATTTTTGTTTCTTCTGGGTCTTTTTCAGCAATAAGTTTTCTTGCTCTTTGTCTTAAATTCCTCCATATAAATTCTATTTTTCTTAATTCGTGTTTTGTTTTAATTCCGTATTCTTCTTTTAATTTTTTTTCTCTTTCAATTCTTTCAATATCTAATGGACGCCTGACAGATGAATAATGATTTTTTAATTTTCTTGGATGCCCCATATTTATTTTTCTCTTATACTTTTCCTGCTTTTGCTTTCTTTTTTATAACTCCAACAACACTATGTTTTCTAAAAGAATTCTTTGTTCTTTGTCCTCTTGTCGGTAGGCCTAATTCGTGCCTTATCCCGCGATATGCTCTTATTCTTCTCAATCGCGAAATATCTTCTCTTGTTTGCATAACTAAATCAGGGCCGTATTTATGCATATTTTTGCCTGTTGTATAATCAAATCTCCTATTCAATAAATAAACAGGCAATTTATTGTTTGGAGAATTAATAAGATTTTCTATATTTAGTATATCTGCCTGTTGCAATTTATTTAATTCTTTATTTTCATCAATATTTAGATACCTGCAAATCGTAACAGATAAATTATATCCGATTCCTTTTATTTGTGTCAGAGCCATTTTTACTTTTTTTGATCCATCTAATGTTGTTTTTGCAACACGCACTATTGATTTTGGCTGAAATTTATCTTCGAATTTTACAGATTTTTGCGTTTGTTTTTGCTGCTTTTTCGTCTTTTTTAATAATGTCTTTTTTGTTTCTTTTTTTGCCTCTTTTTTCCTTGCCATTAAATCAATCTTAATACAAACATTTAAAAATTTAGTGTATAGATAATAGAATAAAATAAACAATTTAATAACAAAAAAGAGGAGAATAAAAAAATGGATTCTTTCATAGAAAATGTGTTAAATAAAAACTCAGATGATAAAAATGAAACAAAAAAAATAACTGGTTTTGAAGAAACACCGCAGGAAATAATTGATTCTTCTGTAAAGAAAAAACAACAGGCAATTAATGATGATTTAAAAAATATATTGAAAAAAAGAAAAGCAAAGGTAAAGGTTGTTGGTTGCGGCGGTGCAGGCAAGAATACATTAAACCGATTAGCAGATGTTGGCATTATTGATGCAGATACAATTGCCATAAATACAGATGCTCAGGATCTGCTCTATACAGAAGCAAATGAAAAAATTCTAATTGGTGTTGAACTTACGAATGGTCTTGGATCCGGCTCAAATCCCTCTGTTGGAGAATCAGCTGCAAAAGAGTCGCGGGAGAGTATTAAAAGTACTATTTCAAAAGCAGATATGACATTTATTACCTGTGGTTTGGGAGGGGGGACAGGAACCGGCTCTTCCCCTATTGTTGCTGAAATTTCCAAAAAAAACAAGGCATTAACTGTTGCAATTGTAACTGTTCCGTTTAGCATGGAAGGAAATCACAGAATAAATAATGCAAAAATGGGCTTAGAAAAACTTGAGCCAAATGTAGATACCTTGATTGTAATTCCCAACGACAAATTACTTGAAATAGCACCAAATATTTCTATTGATACTGCTTTTAGAATAGCAGATGAAATTCTTGTAAATGCAGTAAAAGGCATTACAGAACTGGTTACAAAACCAGGTTTAATTAATCTTGATTTTGCAGATATTAGTGCAGTTATGAGTGAGGGCGGTGTTGCTATGATTGGAATGGGAGAGAGTGATACAGAAAAAAGAGCACAGGAAGCAGTGAGAAAGGCATTAAGCAATCCTCTGTTGGATGTTGATATTGAAGGTGCAACAGGAGCTCTAATCAATGTTGTCGGAGGAAACACACTCACTTTAAAAGAGGCAAAAGAAGTGGTTGATGCAGTAACAAGCAAATTGTCTTCTGATGCAAAAATTATATGGGGTGCTTCTGTTGAAAAAGAACTTGGAGATTTATTACGTGTAATGGTAATTGTAACTGGCGTAAAATCATCGCAAATATATGGTGCTCAAAAACAGGAAATCAAGCAAAAACGCAGAGCAGAAATGGAGCACAAATTAGGCATTGATTTTATTTAAGCCCCTTCTGGTTATAAACTCATCTGCTTTTTTCAAAACATCTTTTGTATTTTTGTGTGTTGCTAATTTAATTGCATCTTTTATTTTCAGCCATTTAAAATTAATATGCTCATTTGATAATTTAATGTCAAACATATTTGTTTTGCACAAAAAAAATACAACTGTTTTATTGATTAAATAATTATTGTGCTTAAATTTATATTTTATTTCTTCTCTAAAAGTATCGTAAAAAATCAAATCATCTATGTCTGTTTCTTCTTTTATTTCTCTTATTGCTGTTTGTTTTTCTGTTTCTTTTCTTTCAATTCTTCCTTTTGGCATTGACCAATGAAATGCATTTTGATGCTGAAGCAATAAATAATAAACTTCCTTGTCTTTTTTGCTTTGATAAAAAACAACAGCACCTACTGATTTTTCTAATTTTTGATTAAGCATAAAAAACTTTATGCATTAAGTTTTTAATATTTACTTTTTATAGAAAAATGATAAAGAAGAAAGTATTTGAAATAGAAATTTATGTTTATACTTTTTCAAAACAGCAAAAAATAGAATTTGAAAATAACATATTAAACATTTATATAAAAGAAAATCAGTATAAAAATAAAGCAAATAAATCTGTAATTAAATTATTGGAAAAAATATTAAAAACAAAAGTAAAAATAATATCCAGTTTTAAGAAAAAAATAATTATTGCAGATAAAAATTCTTTTTTCTTTTTTTAAAAAAAAATAAAAAGTGATAAATATGGGAAAATTAGCACAATCAATATCAAAATATATAATAAAAGGAAGTTTTGAAGTCCAGGGAATAGTGGATAGGCCAGATGTAATTGGTGCATTATTTGGACAAACAGAAGGTCTTTTAGGTCAGGACTTGGATTTGAAGGAATTGCAGAAAGCAGGAAAAATAGGCAGGATTGAAGTGAATGTTAATTCACAAAATGGAAAATCTATTGGAAATATAATTATACCTTCAAGTTTGGATATTTCAGAGACAGCACTAATAGCTGCATCTTTTGAGACAGTAGATAGAATGGGTCCATGTAATGTTAAAATTGCGATTAAAGAAATTGAAGATGTCAGGGATGTAAAGAGAAAAGAATTGCTTGACAGGGCAAAATCTCTTTTGTCTCAAACAATGTCTAAAATTCCAGAGACAGCAACTTTGGGCGAAGAATTAATGAAATCGGTCAGAATAATGCAAATAGAAAAATACCATGGTCTCTCAGCTGGTCCTGATGTAAAAACATCTGATTCTATAATATTGTGCGAGGGAAGAGCAGATGTATTGAATCTACTCAGACACGGAATAAAAAATGCAATTGAAGTTGGCGGCACTTCTGTGTCTGCTGAAATACCAAAAATATGCAAAACAAAAGAGATAACTGTATTTGTTGACGGAGATAAAGGAGGAGATACAATAATAAAACAATTAGGGCAAATAGCAGATATTGATTATGTTACAAAAGCACCTTCTGGCAAAGAAGTAGAAGAATTAACAAAAAAAGAAATATTCAAGGCATTAAGAGAAAAAATCCCTGTAAATCCAAAGACAAACCATGAAAAAACAAATATTTTCAAAAATAAAGAAGAGGAATGTAAAAAAGAAAAAAAACATATTTTTGGATTTTTAAAAAAAAATGAAAACAAAAAATCAGAAACTATGAACAGGGATGCAAAACAATTTATAAAAAATCAATTAAATGAAATTATCGGAACAAAAGCAGCATCAATATTTGAAGAAAACAATGAATTTGTGGGGCGAATTCCAATAAAAGAACTGGAAAATACATTAACACAATTAAAATGTCCTTCAATGATTCTTATTGACGGAGAATTAGATTTGCAATTATTGAAAAAAGCAGAGGAAATTAAGTCAATTAAACATATTGGTTGCACAGAAAAAACAAATTTAAAATCAAAAAATATTGCAATTGTTTATTTGTAATTGTGTTTTATTATTGTGGGAGTATTAGGTGGGACATTGGCAACAGCAATAAGGTTCCAGTGAAGTAGGCACATCAGTTGTTTCGCCACCACACAAATCTTTTTGCTTTGGTTGTCTATTCTTTGTGCAGGTATCCTTACATGTATCAGCACTTTTATTTCTAACTTTATGTGCTTCACTTCCAAATAAAATTTTACAAGTTGTTAAGTCATCTCTTACTTCACCCTCTTTCATCTCGCCCATTTTATTTAAACCAAATAATCTCTCTGAAGTTATAAAGATAACTGCAAATGCAAGCATCATAAGAAGCAATATTACAACTACAATTTTTGTTCCTTCTCTCATATTTTATTCTGAGCATTTACACTTTCCATCAGTATCTGTTTCTTTGCTTCCAGGAGGACATTCATCGGCAAAAATTTCGTCAAATTCACCACTCCCATGAATTAACACACATTTAGAATATGACATCCCTGCAGTTGTTTCATCTTCTTTTTGACTGCTGTCTTCATCTAATTTAAGCAAATGCTCTGAAGCTACAAAGACAAGAGCAAATGCAATAATCAAAAGCACTACAATCGTAATTACAATTTTTACTCCTTCTCTCATATTTTATTTTTGTATATAAATTCTTTAATAATTATAAATTAATTTTTATTTTAATTTTTGCTTTAGCAAAAAAATTTTTATGTTCCTTCTCTCCAGTTTGAGAGATATTCTTTTTGCTCGTCTGTTAATTTATCTATTTTTATTCCAAGAGCATCTAAATGTAATTTACTTATTTTTTCATCTGTTTTATTGGAAAGTGTGTAAATATCATTTTTTAATTTATCCTTATTTTCAATCAAGAATTTTGCGGCAAGCACTTGGTTGCAAAAAGAAAAACTCATTACAAAAGATGGATGTCCTTCTGCTGCTGATAAATTTACTAATCTGCCATCGGCAAGAATATAAATATGTTTTTTTTCAAATTCATACTTGTCCATAAATTCCCTTATCTTTGTAATTTTTGATATTTGCTTTAATTTTTGAATTTGTATTTCGCAGTCAAAATGCCCTGAATTACACAAAATCGCTCCGCTCTTCATTTGCTTCATATGTTCAAGCCGAATTACGCTTTTGTCTCCTGTAGCTGTTATAAAAATATCTCCTATTTTGGATGCATCATTTATCGGCATTACATCATATCCGTCAAAATATGCCTGCAGTGCTCTAAAATAATTTACTTCAACAATAATGACCTTTGCCCCCATTGATTTTGCACGCATTGCAACACCTTTTCCGCAATCGCCGTATCCACACACAACTATTTTTTTTCCCGCAATTAAAATATTTGTTGCTCTCAAAATTCCGTCAATTGTAGATTGCCCTGTGCCATAATAATTATCAACTAAATGTTTTGTTGCTGAATCATTTACAGCAACAATTGGATATTTCAGCACACCCTGGTTTTTCATTGCTTTTAGGCGAATAATCCCAGTAGTTGTCTCTTCGCAACCACCAATAATATTTTTTAATAAATTGTTTCTTTTTGTATGTATTAAATTTACTAAATCACATCCATCATCGATTGTAATGTGCGGTTCAAAATCCAGCACTTGATTTATTTGCTCGTAATATTCCTGCGTACTTACCCCTTTTTTTGCAAAGACATTTATTTTGTTTTGTGCCAGTGCTGCTGCCACATCATCCTGTGTAGATAAAGGATTACATCCTGTAATTACAACTTTAGCACCAAGCTGTGTTAATGTTTCTATCAAAACAGCGGTCTCTTTTGTAACATGCAAAGCCATTGAAATCCTTATGTTTTTAAATGGCATTTTCGGCAAAAGTTGTTTTTTTAATTCAGACAATCCAATCATTTGCTCTCTTGCAAACTCTATTTGTTTTTCTCCTTGTTCTGCAAGATTAATGTCTGCAACACAATAATTTTTTTCCATTTTTAATTTTTTTCTTTAGCAAGTTTCAAAATTGCACCAACAATATCCTGCATTGATTTTTTATAGTCATCTCTATCTCTTTCTGATTTTTCCAATAATTTTTCTATATTAATAGAAACCCTATTTATAGAAGATATTGCCTTTTCAATATTTTCCGAGATTTTTCCGTATTTTGCATCTACAATATCAAATCTATTAATTGTATCTTTGTGAAATGAATTTAATAAATTATCCAATACATCAAATCTTTTATTCAAAGTATTATCTAATTTATCAAATCGATATATTAATTCACTATGGAATTTTCTATTTTCTTCAATTCCTTGTTTTGTAAGCCCTAAATTTTCTTTTGAAATTTCAATATTTTCTTTTGTTAGTTCCACATTCTGCTTTGAATATTCCACACTTTGCTTTGAATATTCCACACTTTGCTTTGAATATCCAACCCCTTCTTTTGTAACTTTAATTAATTCCTTTAAATAAAAGACAGCACTATCCAATCGCTCATCTGTTTCTTTTTTCTTGACAATTTTTTTAAAATCAGTATAAATTTTATCTGTATTAATGGATTTTACAGAAACATCACTAACATCAATCAATGTATTTTTTATATTTATTTGATTTATGAATTGATTTAATTTTTCCTCATTTTCTGTTTGTGCAATTATCCTGACATTACCGTCTTCTATGTTTTCAACTTCACCTTTAATGTTTAATTTATCTGCAGTATTCATTACTTTTGCTCTGTATCCAACTTTTTGGATTTTGCCTTTGACAAGAATTTCAATTGTTTTTGTAAGAATAAGCCCAATATCGCCGACTTTCTTGTTATTCATATCAATAAAAATAAAAATTAAATATTTAAATGTTTGTTTAGGGTTGTAAATTATCTATTATTCTCAGCAATTTTTATAAGTGCGCCAATGAGTTGTTCCATTGATTTTCTTGCCTCTTTTTGTTCTTGCTTGTCTAACATAATGTCTTATTTTCTAATACATTGAACCCATGCATTTCATAAAAAAAATAAAAAAAGAAAAAGGGAGGTTATTTACAAACTTCCTTCATTGTTTAGAGTAAAACTACATATGTCTTCTACAAAATATCCATAGGTTGATGTCAATATTATGTGGAATCTTGCTTCTGTTGGAACAATTTTATTTAGTGTTGGAACTTCAAATGTAAATGTTGCCCTCCCTTCTCTTCCGCCTTTTGTCAGCGTTATATTTTTGGTTATTGTACAAGATTGATCGGGATCTCCATTTATTTTGCACTTATCTCCAAGATCTGGAATATCAACAACAACACTTATTTTATTTTTATTTTTTTTCAAATGTGTTGCGTTCATACATTTATTAATTTCAGATGGTGATGAATAGACCAAACCAGATATATCTCTATTTTTTACTTCAACCATTATATTTATTTTTTTATTTTCCTTTGCCTTTATTGGCTGTGGTGTAATTATATTGATTGCAATTGGTCCTGCTGAACTCTTTGTAACAACTGGTTTTTCATTATAGACCCCCCTTTGTGTCTGCAATCTTAATTCATCTTGTGAAATTACCGTAAACTCTGCTGTTGATGTTGTGTTATATACATAGCATACCCTTACTTTTGGATTAAATGGTATTGGAATGCCTTCTGGTGCATGATCATAGCCGCCATCTGATGGATTGGCAAAATCCCATATATGTGTTAAAGGAAATGAGTCAATATTATTTACTGGATCTGGTCCTGCAACATCTCCAAAAGCCTTCTGCAACTCACCAAAAGTCTGATCTTTATCTTTTGTTGCTTCATCATCTGTTATTTTAAAATAACTTCCATTCCCAACTAACCCTGCAAAAAGATAAGCATTTACTCTTTGTGCTGTTGTACCACCAATATTTTGTATTTCTAATTCAAGGGTTCCATCTTCTCCATTTACAAGTTCAGTTGGCTCAAAATAAAAGCTATTTATTACAACACCTTTTGTAGCTAAATTTTCTACATTTCCACCTGTGCATCCTGAACTTATCATTATTGCAAATATTGACAAAATTGTGATTATTTTAGTTTTCATATTCATTATACCTCTTTATTTAATTTGCAATAAAATACATTGCTGCTATTAATATTACTATTACAAACAAAAATGACGCTGTTTCTTCTTCTACTATTGATACTCCGCCAAATCCACCGTATAGATACAATACAAATATTGCAAACAATATCAGCCATCCAATTGTCTTTTTAGATCCTAAATCAGGCATTGTAATTCCAAATTCACCAAGCATTATTATTACAACAAGACCGCCGACAATATACATTCCAACTTCTCCAAATAGTCCTGTTAAATACAATCCAAAAGACATTCCCTTTATTGGAAAATTTACAATAAAAAAAGATAATACAGCAGATATTAAAATAGATACTCTTTTTTTATCAACTTCGCTATCTTGCAAAAATGGTGCCTTTAGTAGTATTACATACAGTATGCACAAAAACAACAGCCAGGGCAGAACAAAATCATAAAAGCCCATCTCTTGCATATATTCTATCATTTTATTAAAATCCATATTTTCACCTTTATACAAATATACAAATAAAGAATTATATAACTTTATATAGTTTTGTAATTTTTCAAGTATTTTGCGACTTCAACAGAGTTGAATTGTTAATCTCAAAGCACAAAAATAACACAACTCTCGTGTTTTGAGATATCATTATTTTTTTACTATTTTTAAAAACCCAAAAATAAAACAAGTATGTGTATAAATTAAGAGATACTATCAGAACATATATGTCTCTTGCCAGTATTAAGTTAATATAACTTGTATTATAGTGTGTGTTTATGCTATAAATGCACTTCTTCAAAATAATTTTTTTCTTTTTCTAAAATAATTTTTTCATTTGTTTTCAATGTAATTATATTTTTTGAATTGTCATGAAGCAAAAAACAAGGACCCCTGTCTAAAATGCATTCAAAAATGCAATCATCATCAAAATAATATATTTTCTTTTTTTTATTAAAAACATTATTTAATCCAATTCCAAATCCATTTTTAAATTTTTTTCCGCCGATTGATTTAAAATAAGCACTTGATCCAAATGGTGTTGAAAAAATACATCCATCACCAATTATATTTTTTTTCCTAAATATAATTTTATTATCTTGTTTTGCAAAAATAGAAAATCTTATTGCATAGCTTGGCAAAATATTACGAATTTGAATTTCATTTAAAGCAGTAATTTTTTGATTTTTGTATAAGCATTTGATTTTTATATTTTTTTTTGTTTTAAATTTATTTTGAGATAATTTTGACAAAATATCATCAATTTGTTCAATAGTATAAATGCATCTTTTTCCAATATGATGTTCATTTTTAATTGTAATTTTAGGAACAGATGGGAATTTTTCTTCTGCATATAAAATTGTTCCATCACCTCCAATACAAAAAACAATATCTGGTTCTTGATTTTTCAATGCAATATTAAAACCATATTTTTTTGCTTTGTTTTCAATTTCTTGTTGTTTAATATTATTATTTGATAAAACAGCAATATCCATATTTGAATTAGATTTATATTTACTTAATTTTATACATTTATATTTCTTGCGTAAAAGTTAATTTATGAATTTAAAATGTTTATTAAAGCAAGAATTTATAAATAAAAAAATAGACATTGAAGAAAAACTCATTCCAAGGGGTTTTGAATTATGTGGAAATGTTGCAGTAATTGATTTTAGCAGTTTTGCCCATAAAAAATTATTAATGCAAAATAATGCTGAATTAATAAAAAAAGCAATATCTGAATATTTGCAAAAAATAAACAAAAACATAAATACAATACTTCTAAAAAAAAATAAACTTGAAGGGGAGTTCCGTCTTGGCGACTATGAAATTATTTTTGGAAAAAATACAGAGTGCATTTACAGGGAAAATAATTGCGAATTTGCATTTGACATTGAAAAAATGTATTTTTCAACAAAACTTGGCAGCGAAAGGCAAATTTTGGCAAATTCAATAAATAATGGAGAAGTAATTTTATCTGCATTTGCAGGGGTGTGTCCATATCCAATTGTAATTGCAAAGCAAAAAGATGTCAAAATAGATGCAATAGAAAATAATACTTATTGCAAAAAATATGCACTTGCAAATATTAAAAAAAATAAAGTTGAAGATAGAGTTGATTTTTATTGTCAGGATATTGTAGATTTTGTCAAGCATTGCAATAAAAAATACAACAGAATTTTGATGACAGCACCTAAAATAAATCATAACTTTTTGGATTTATTAATTCAATGTCTTGATTTGAATAAAAAAAAAACTGGGATTATAAACTATTATTGCTTTTGCAAAATAGATAAAAATATTGATGAGACAAAAATAATTCTGGAAAATTTAGAGCAGAAATTCATTGAAAAAAATCTTGTTTGTTCATTTAAAAATATAAGAAAATGTGGGAATTTTGCCCCATACCAATACAGGACTCATATTGAAATTGATTTGAAAAAGAAATTTGTTTAATATAATATTAAAAAGATTTTTGTAAATATGAACTTATGGTCTCGTAGCTCAGTGGTAAGAGCGCTGGTCTTATATGACGGTGTTCTATTATAATCTTAATATCTCTAAGATAGCCAGAGGTCTTGGGTCCAAATCCCAACGAGACCATATTTTAATATAAATATGAAGATTAATTTAAACTACAAGAACAAACAAAATGAAACATTTTTGTTGCTTAAACAAAAACCAACAAATATATTGATGAATTTGAAAGAAAATTCAAATAATAACAATTATGTATCTCTTATTTCCAGAAATGCAAAATGTACTTATTCGCATACAGAAAAGATTTTAGATGATTTTTCTAAAAAAAATATTGTATCATTCAAAAAACATGGAAGAAAAAAATACATTGAACTTACAGGAAAGGGGAGAAAAATATGCGACATAATAGAAGATTTTTTAATTGAATGCCGTTAAAAATTAAATTTTATATATTACTAGATTTTTGTTAAGATAATTGCTTTTTTAATTTTGCCAAGGTCTTTTTGATTTTTTGGATGGGTCTATTATTTGTTTAAATTGTTTTTCATAAGATAATAAACAAAAATTTCATCTCCTAAAGACAATTTTGCATATTTCTGCGTTTTCAATTTTCAGTAAAATATCATCTGTTTTTTTGTTCTACCCGACAATATAGGTTTTAAAAAATTTATATTAATTAAATTATGCAAGTTATTTATAACACGATTTAACAATTAGGATTAACTCTTATAACGACGCAAAAATTTTTTACGCCGAAGGCAGGATTCGAACCTACATATCTTTTTCAAGAAAATGGTTTTCGAAACCACCGCAATACCATTATGCGACTTCGGCATAATTATAAGAAATTGACGGGATAAATTATTTAATCTCTTTTATTTTTATACAATCAACTGGGCAGGAATCTTTTGCATCTTTATTGCATCCAATATTTTCTACTTCATCATTTATTATTTTTGCTTTTCCTTCATCATCTATCTCCCAATTATCCGGACACATAGACACACAAGCACCGCAGCCAATACATAAATCTTTATCATGCGCTATTTTATATTTTACCATAAATTAATATTCGTATTTGGAAATCTTTAAATATTTTTGCTATAATTTTTAGTTTCAATTTTCCTTCTCTTTTTAATTGAATCTTTCAATTTTCCGATTCTTATTGTTTTTTGACAATTTGGGCATTTAAATTTATATGGTTTTTTTTCCAAAACAAGATTATTGTATTCAGAATGTTTTTTGCAAAAAGGGCAATCAAGAACATATTTAAATTCTTTTTCATCTTTAAGGCGCCATAAAACAATTTCACCAGTAGTTTTTCCATCTCTATTATCAAGTGTTCTCTTTGTAAAATATGATGTTTGATCTAATTTTGGAAATTCCATAATATATTTTAAAATAGAAAATTCTAAAAAATTATAATTTTAGCATTCTTTTTAATAAAAACATAAAATCATTTCTTGGATCTTTCCAACATGTGTCTGTAAGTTCTGCTGCAAGTTTTTTTATCTCTATTGAATAATCATTGTGTTTGTCATAAGAAATAATTGGTGTTTTTGTTGCTATGCAATCAGACATTTTATTGTGCTCTTTAATAGATCCAATTACAGGAGTGCCAAGTATTGATTCAATATCTTCTTTTGCTATTTCTGATTTTAATCCTCTTATGCGATTGACAACCGCCCCGATAACAGGTTTTTTTAATTCTTCTGCAATTTTTATTGTTTTTAGAGCATCTGTTAAACTTGGAAGTTCTGCATTTGTAATTACAATTATTTCATCTGCTGCTTCAATTGTTGCAATTGATTCTTTTCCAAGTCCAGCTGCTCCGTCAAGAAATATAATATCATGGTCTAATCTTAGTTTATTTACAATTTCTTTTAATTTAGAAAGATCTGTATTTTTTAAATCATATATAGAAATACCTGCTGGAATTACTTTTAAGTCAGTTGGATGAATATAAATTGCATCATAAATATTACCCTCTCCTCTCAAAAGATTATGTAATGTCTGTGGATATAAAGGCACTCCTAAATGAAAGCCCAAATTCGGTGTAGTTAAATTAGTATCTACAACAATAGTTCTATGTCCAAATTGAGTTGTTGCAATTCCAATATTTGCAACAAAAGTTGTTTTTCCAACACCACCTTTACCAGAAACACATGAAATTACACGAGCCATATTGTATTTTATTTATACATTAATTTTATAAATATTATGATTGTTTTTTATTGAGTATTAACCATAAAATAACTCACAATAAAAAAGCTTGAAAATTGCTTGTATATTTTAACCCGTTGAATACTGACTTGTTTTAATTTTATCCAACGAGTTGAATTTAACAAATTTTGATGATTTTTTACTTTGCTTCAATGCTTCCAAACCCGGTAATTTTTTTCCTGCCAAATAATCAAGCATAGCACCGCCAGACAAGGACACATGAGAGAATCCGGTTATTTTAAATTTTTTTATTGCACCAGATGTATGGCCTCCACCCATAAAGGAAAATGCATTTGATTTTGCAATTGCACTAAATAATACTTTTGTTCCTTTTGAGAAATTTTCATCTTCAAAATCCCCCGGAGCTCCTTTTAGAAATATAGTTTTTGCTCCTCTTATTATTGACAAATATTTGGTTATTGTTTTTTCCCCAATATCAAATATCTCATATTTGCTTGGAAATTGACTGAGTTTCAATTCCACTCTTCTGTTATTGTTTTTTACAGCAAAGTCAATTGGTGTAATTATTTTATGTTCTTTTATTAACTTTATTAATTGATTTAATTCATTATTTTTTTCTATTCCAATATTTTTTAGATATTCTCTTTGTGCTCCAAAATCAAAGCCCTGTGTTAAAAGGCACGCTTGTGCAAATAAACCGCAAGAAAGAACACAGTCAATATTTTTTTTTGCCTTTAATAAAATTATCGGCTCTTGTATTTTTGCCCCGCC
The DNA here is from genome assembly GCA_002254415.1 of Candidatus Aenigmarchaeota archaeon ex4484_52. GTDB lineage: Archaea > EX4484-52 > EX4484-52 > EX4484-52 > EX4484-52 > EX4484-52. Next base: position 4,279 of record NJDR01000001.1, on the reverse strand, counting down.
AAGAATATAAACAATTGGATGCGTAATTTTATTTTTATCTAATTTTAATAGTGCATCTAATTCTTCTTCTAAAATAGGACCTGTATAAGCAGGTAAAATTTTTGCAAATTCTGTAATTGAAGTATGCGCCCTGTGCGAATTAGAAAATGCATCATTTATATAAATATCTGCAAGCGGTGCTAAAGTCATTACAATCCTGTTTTTTTTAATATCTTCCGGAGGGTGTTTTTCTTCATCAAGAAATCTTAAATTCTCCAATAAAATTGCATCGCCCGGCTTTAATGCTTTAATCGCCTTTATTGCTTTTTTGCCAATAATATCCGGTATGTATTTTATTGATGTATATTTGTTTATAATTTCTGAATGCTGTTTTAAATCTGTAAAATTTTCATCTCCATATCTGCCCTGATGCGCTAATATAACTATTTTTGCTCTTTTTTTCTTAAATAATTTTATTGTTTTAACAGATTCTATTATTCTTTTAGAGTTATCAATTCTATTTAGCACAATAGGGCTATTTATATCAACCCTTAATAATATTGTTTTATTTTCTGTATTTATGTCCTTGTATGAAGCATAAATAGAATTATTTTTTTGCATATAAATATTTTATTGAATAAATAAATTTTTTTAAAGTTATAATCAACACAAAATAAATATATGAATGATTGACAAAAGCACAACTAACTATAAAATCATTAGCAATTATTGCGATTATATTTAAAACATTTCACAGTGTGCAAGTTTCAGAACCATCATTTTCCTTTACATTTGTTACATTAGAGATAATTACGCCATTTGTATTATCTATTGCAATTTTATGGCTATTAGAAAAATCTAATTTTTGATTTAAAAACTAATTCAATATTAACACTTGTAACAATACCGACATCTTATATATTGACATATTAATCGAATAACAGATTTTTTTAAAAGAATGTTACAATATAAGTAAGCAATACTCTTATTTAATGCGACACATTTAAACCACAGATTACTATCTGCCTGTCAGATAATAACATAAATTGCATTTATCCAATGGGTTAAAATATACAAGCAATTTTCAAGCAGCTTTTTAGTGTGCTGTTTTATAATTATATACAAAAAATAGATGAAATTTACACTGAACAACTAATATTACACAACAAATCTAAAAATATTTTAAAAAAAAATTAAAGTTTAAAAAACTTAATATTATTTGGTATTTAATTTTAAGAAAAAGGTGATTAGATGAATGAACAAATAGAACAAATTATTGGATTTAAAACACCAAATGAATTGGTAGAACAAATATATTCATTAATTGATTCTGCAAAATCCATTACAAACATAAAAACTGGTGTAAATGAAGTAACAAAATCAATTGAAAAAGAAAAAGCAAAATTAATAATAATAGCAGAAGATATAAATCCAATTGAGCTTATTATGCATTTACCTGGTTTATGCCGAGAAAAGAAAATCTCTTTTGCAAGTGTCCCGAGCAAACAGGAATTGGGTGTTTCTGCTGGACTGAAAGTTTCAGCGAGTTGTATTGCAATAGAAGATGAAAATATAATTAAAGAAAACAAAAAATTAATTTCTGATATTGATAAATTATGGCAATAAATTATTCTGATTCTGCTATATGCGGAGAACTATTAAAAGATGATTTAAATATTATTGCAGGTCAGGGAACTTGGCGGGAAAATTCAAAAATATTCTCTAAATATACTGGCTTTGTAAAAGAAAAAAATAATATTATTTCTGTTACACCTTTAAACGGGGTTTATATGCCAAAAAAAGATGATTTTGTGATTGGCCAAATATTAAGAGTAGGGTTTAATAATTGGTCTGTTGATATAAATTCTCCATTTGTAGCAATGCTTTATTTGTCGGAATTAAAAGAATTTATAAAAAATGGAGATGATATTGAAAATTATTATAGGAAGGGCGATGTTTTGTATCTTAATATAAGTGCTGTTACAAAATCAAAATTTGTAAATGTAAGTATGAAACCAACTATGTGTAAAAAATTATATGACGGGTTAATTATTTCTGTCTGCCCGACAAGGGTTAAAAGAATTATTGGAAAAAGCGGATCAATGATTAAATTGATAATTCAAAAAACAGGATGCAATATTCTTGTTGGACAAAACGGCCTCGTTTATTTGAATAACGGAAATATTGATTTGGCAATAAAAACAATAAGATTTATAGAAAAGAAATTTTTAGAAAAAAATTTGACAAAAAGAGTAGAAGAAGAATTAAATTCAAATTCATAAATACAATAATTATGGCACGAATGTATTCAAGAAAAAAAGGCAAGGCAAGAAGCAGAAGAGAAAATATTAAAAAACCGGACTGGGTTGTTGAAAAAAAAGAAGCTGTTGAGCGACTTATATTGAAATTAAAAAAACAGGAAAATTCAAATTCAAAAATCGGACTTATTTTAAGAGATTTTCATGGCATACCTTGTGTAAAGGATATTTGCAACAAAAAAATAAATAAAATAATTAAAGAAAATAATTTGCAAAGTAATTTACCAGAGGACTTAAAAAATTTATTAAAAAAAGTAGTTGCTGTAAAAAAACACATAAATGACAATACTCATGACAAATATGCAAAAAGAGGACTGGCAATTACAGAGTCAAAAATAAGGCGTCTTGTAAAATACTATAAAAGGAAAAAAATAATTGATTCAGAATGGAAATACAAGCAGGACAAAGTTGGAATTTTAATTGAATAATTTATGAAAAAATATTTATTAAAATTAAAATATGCAATCAATGGTTTAATTTTCTCTTTATTTAGAAAAAAAAAGCAAATACGGCTTGGCCTCTATGGACCACCTAATGCAGGAAAATCAACACTTGCAAACAAAATAACAAAAACATGGATTGGTGAAGATTTTACAAAAACATCTTCTATTGAGCATGAAACAAGGCAAATTATTACAAAAGAAAATGTTCAAATTTCTTCAAAAGGGAAAAAATTATTTTTTAATATTATTGACACACCTGGAATTGCAACCAAAATTGATTATGAGGATTTTGTAAAAAAAGGGATTTCTAAAAAAGATGCAAAACAAAGGGCAAAAGAAGCTACAAAAGGCGTAATTGATGCAATAAAATGGCTTGATAAAGTAGATGCTGTTTTAGTAGTTTTAGATGCAACAAAAGAGGCAATGGATCAAGTCAATATCACAATAATTGGCAATTTAGAGGCAAGAGGAATTCCTGTGATTATTGTTGCAAATAAAATTGACAAAAAAGAGTCATCTGTGCAAAACATCCGCGATGCATTTAGTCAATATAGTGTTGTCGGCATTAGTGCAAAAACAGGGGATGGACTAGATTATCTTTATGAAAAACTTTTTTATATAATATAATACAATTAAAATATGAAAACAAAAGATTTTGACAGAATTGTAAGTCCTGTTTATCTTATTTTTGGATTAATCAGTTTATTCTTATGGATGAAATATGATTTAAAAGGACTATTGATGGGTTTTGGAATTGGAATAATACCTTTAATTAAAGCATCTGATGAATATTATTATGACGATGAAAAAATAAGGTTACGCAAAATAACTATTATGAGACCTTGATTTTTAGATTAGTCAATTCAATTAAAAAAATAAATTCCTGCAAAATTTTTGATGCAAACAAAACTGGGTTGTGTGCGTGGTGTTGTTATAAAAATCTGTGCAACAATTTTCGAAGAAATTTTAAAATTAAAAATAGTTTAAACTATTATGATTGCGACTAAAATTTATTAACAGGAAAGATGAATTAAAGAAATTGGCATAAATGGAAACAAGAAAATTGTATCGATCTATGGAAGGAGAAGAATTGGAAAAACAAGATTTCAGGATATTCAAAATAGAGACAAAGGACATTATTCCTTTTATTTAATTTAAACACTTCAAGAATATGCAATTAATCTCTGCAGAAAATCATTGTTAGGCGTAATTGCTATGTAGCACTCTATCTCTTAATTCAGGTGAGGTGCTATTGCATAACACTAAACCATTTAGCATCTATTAGCTAATTGAATTGGAATAAAAAGTATATAAATTATAACAACAAGGCATTTTAAGTGTTTTGGACGTTCTATTGAAAGAATATTGCTGATTTTTTGCCAAACTAAAAAATCAAATTTTCAATGTTTGGTGGTTTTAAGCCATTATAACGTATTTTTCAAAAAATTACATTAAAGTGAGCTAAATAGATGCACTATTTATACTATGAACCCAGCATAACTATAGGAGATTAGAAAAATGATTTCGCTGTTGCTCTAA
>NJDR01000050.1 GCA_002254415.1 Candidatus Aenigmarchaeota archaeon ex4484_52 | reverse complement strand
TTAATCAAAAAATACAAATCCCTGTTTTTATTGACATTGACTATTTGTTTCTGACAATGCAGGAAGAATTTGGTAAAGAAAAGATTATCTGGAAGTGGTGTGGGTAAGAGGAGAGTTATTCAAAAAAAACACATATTATTTATTCTTCTATTGTCGAAATAAAAGAAAAAATATTCGAAATAAAAGAAAAAATATTATCCTTTACCATATCTTTTCCAGTGTCAAAAAAAAATATAATCAATATTACAATTATTGCAAGTGTAATCATCGCAAGCAAGAGAACCATCATTTTATTTATTGCAAAATTTGCTTTTTTTTTAGTTAATTTAATTTTAAAAAATTTCTCTATTTTGCTTTTTGTCAAATCATCAAGTGTAAAATTTCTGGATTCAATTTTTTTCATTACACTTTCTCTTATATTTAATTTTTCTGCTAATTGCTTTATTGTAAGTCCAAGAGCATCTCGTTTTTTTTGAATTATTTTATTCCAATCATCTGCAAGTTCTTCTTCTGTGTCTAAATCAAATAATTCATTTTCTTCATCTAAATTATTTTGAATTATTTTTTTTGGCTGTTTTATTTCTTCTCCCATTTTTGCACAATTTTGGCATAGATTCACAACACCTGAATTGATATTGCATTTTATTGTCTTTGTGTATTTTCCACAAATTTCGCATTCTTCCATATTTAATTAATAAATGGTCTAGGTGAGACTTGAACTCACGACCTCTGCGTTATCAGCGCAGCGCTCTAACCAAACTGAGCCACCAGACCTATTGTCCATACTTATGATATTTCCAAACAAATAATTTCAAAAGCATTTACATCTAATATTATTTTGTTGTCTTTAATATTTAAAGCATTTTTTATATTTTTATCTTCTTGTTCAAGAATATTTACATATTTAACTGATTTTGGCTTTTTATATAATGTAATTGTTGCTTTGGTTTTTTCTCCTTGTGTTTCATAAAATCTCAATATAACCCCATTCCCATCATCAGATTTTTTCATTGCAGACAAAATTATATTTTGTGGCTCTATTTTCAAAAAACTTTTTTTGTATGGAAGATTTGTATTTTCCTTTAATTGAAATCCAATTAAGTCAGTGTTGAACTCCAAAGCATGCCTGTATGATAATGCATTTTTCCAATTTTCCTTGTGAGGATAGAGAGAATATTTAAATGTGTATTTTTTTAATTCTTCTGCATCCGGGGTTGGTATTGCAGGTCCTGTTTTTCCATCTGATGAAACCATTGAAACACTTCTCAAAAGAGTTAAATTAATATTTCCATTTTGCACTTGTGCCTGCGGTATTCCTTTATTGATAATTGTCAGTCCATTTTTTTCAAGAGGATAATCAAGCCACCCCAATGCCGGGAATTCTCCATTTGGCTTTTCTTTCCATTTCTCTTTTTCTTTATAATCTGCCTGATTTGTTTTTCGCTCAATTACTCCAAACTGAGTTCCGCAAAAATATTTTTTTGAGTTTGTATTTGTTGAAAATTTTAATCTAATTCGTGCTTTTGGATGCTTGTTTTCAATATTGGTTATAAAATCAATTCTTGGAATGTCTTTGTAAATAATTATTTTTTTTTTGCATATCAATGATTTTTGCCGCCATAATAATGGGTTTCGTTTATTGACCAATCTATATGGCCAGCGCAATGAAAAATAATTTACTTTAATGTCAATAACTGCTCTTATTTTGCTTTCATTTATTTGAAAACTCTCCACCCTAAAAGCACCATATTTTATTCCTTCTCCATCTTCTGTTTTTATTGCTTTATCAAAGGATTGTTTGTGATAATAAAGATCTCCATTTTCTTCTTCTATTACAATCTGGTTTGCTTTAATTTTATTTTTGCAGTTAATTATGTCGATCAATCCGCTTGAATGATTTACATTGATTGTAAAAAATTTATTCTTTATTGTATTTGCTTTTATTTTAATGAAATTTTCATCATTTAAAGATTTTTCTAAAAATTTTTTTTTGGATTTTTTTTGAAGTATTTTATAAGTTCTATATCCAATTGCAGGGACATCTGCAATAAAGCCGATTTTTGCATATTTTATTGAGTTGTCTTCAAATCTTATTAATTTTATTAATTCAATATCAATTTCTTGTTCTTTGCTCTCTAATGCAATTATTTCTTTTATTTTTCCTTTATCAAAATTCAACTCAATTTCTGTCCAATTTTTTACATTCCAGGATAATGGATTAAATACAATTATATCTTTTTCATCATTTTCATATTTATTGTTCATCAATTCTTTATTTATGATTGAATGAAAAATATTGTTTCCAAAATGCCTTGATGTTGCAAAAAGATATTCAAAATATTGCTTTACTTCTAAATAGCACTCATCTATTCCTGTGCCAGGAATGACATCATGGAATGCAATAAATAAAATTTTTTTCCAGCAATTTGTCAATTCATCATAAGGATAAACATTGCCCAATAAATAAGATATTGCAGCAAATTTTTCTAAACCCAGCATTGAATTTTCATATTTGAAAAGTCCTTGCTTTATCCACATTCTTGAAGAGCAGCAATCAGGAAAGACCTCTGAATATTTTCCGCAATACATTTCTCCTTTTCTGATTTTCAAATCGATATTTTCCTGCTTTATTTTTTTCTCCAAGTTCTTAAAAAATTCAATTGGTGTTGCAATTTTCATTTCTTCATTTCTGTGATTTTTATTCCATTTTTTTACAAAATCTATTGTCTCTGGCTGAGGCATTGTAACCCCACTTCCAGACGGCATTAAAACGCATTTTGTTGCTGAGAGTTTTTTTAGTTTTTTATAATTTTTATTTAATTCAGATAAATCAAAGCCAGCCCTGTATCCAAGAGGCATCCAGTGTGCCAAAATATTTGTATTGTCCAAACCCTGCCAGAGAAATTCAGATGGTTTTTTATATTCTGCCCCTCTTCTAAATGCAACATATTTATAGCCGGATTTTTTATAAATTTGCGGAAGCTGAGAATTTAATCCAAAACTATCTGCCTGCCACATTACAGGCACATCAATTCCGAATTTTTCTTTTGCATATTTTTTTCCAAAATAAATTTCCCTGATTAGAGTTTCCCCATTTGGCATCATTGTATCTGCCATTAAATATTCGCCGTCTGCAATTTCAATTTTTCCCTGCTTTATGTAATTTGCAATTTTTAAAAATAATTTTGGATATTTTTTTTCTATTTCTTCTAAAAGAAATGTCTGTTCTATTAAAAATTTGTAATTTGTTTTTTCAATCAAATCAACAACCTTTTCCAAAATAAAACTTATATTAATGTAAAAATAGTCCTCTTTTGTAAAAACCCAAATAGCATCATAATGCGTGTGCGGTATAAGAAATATTGTATGTTCACATTTATAGCAAATTAACTTTTTTTGTTTAACTTTTGCTTTAGCAAAAGTTTTTTTAATTAAATATATTCTCTTCAATTATGCTGATAAAAGACAAATCTAATGCAATAAAACAACTAAAAAACAACCCCTTATTTGAAAAAGAAATCTTGAATATAATTTCAAAAATCAAAAATAAGCAAATAACACAAAAGCAATTAATGAGAGAAAAGCAAATATTATCAAAAAAATTTAATCTTGATTTTATTATTCCAAATTCTCTTATTTTAGAATACAATGTGAACAAAGATGTTTTTGTGAATAATTTTTTAATCAAAAAAAAAATAAGAACAATATCTGGTGTTGCAATTATTGCTGTGATGATTAAGCCACACAAATGTCCGGGAAAATGCATTTACTGCCCAAATTCAAATATTGCTCCAAAGAGTTATACCGGCCTTGAACCGGCAACAAGAAGAGCAATTATGTTTAATTTTGATCCATATTTGCAGGTTAAAAATCGGCTGGAGCAATTAAATGCAATTGGGCACAGCACAGAAAAAATTGAAATAATTATAATGGGCGGCACATTTTTGTCTCTTTCAAAAAAATATCAAATTAATTTTGTAAAAAATATTTTTGATTCACTAAATGACAAAAAATCAAAAAATCTGGATGATGCAAAAAAAACAAATGAAACAGCAAAACACAGGTGCGTTGGTCTAACTATTGAGACACGGCCGGATTTTTGCGATAAAGAGCAAATAAAGCAAATGCTTTATCTGGGTGCAACAAGGGTTGAATTAGGGGTGCAAATATTAAATAATAAAATATATAAAAAAACAAACCGCGGGCACACAATTAAAGATGTTGCAAAAGCAACAGAATTATTGAAAAATTCAGGGCTAAAAATTCTCTATCATATAATGCCGGGTTTGGGAACAAAAAAAAATGATCTTGATTCATTTAAATTATTATTCAGCGATGAGAGATTTTTTCCAGATATGCTAAAAATTTATCCTGTTCTTGTTATAGAAGGAACAGAATTGCATAATTTGTGGAAGCAAAAAAAATATAAGGCATTGGATATAAAAAAGGCAGTTGAATTGATTTGCGAATTTAAAAAACAAGTGCCGGAATTTGTAAGAATAATGCGCGTGCAAAGAGATATTTCAAAAGAAAAAATAATTGCGGGTGTTGATGCAGGAAATTTAAGAGAACTAATAGAAAAACAAATGCAGAAGCAATATATAAAGTGCAGATGCATTAGATGCAGGGAAGCAGGCCATAATATATACAAGAAAAATCATAAAATACATAAAAATAATATTGAACTAAAATACATAAAATATATTGCATCTGGCTCAGAAGAATATTTTATTTATTTAATTGATAAAAAACAGGATATTTTGTTTGGATATTTGAGACTGAGAATTTTAAATAAAAACTGCAAAATTATAACAAAAGAAATTACCAAGAATAGTGCAATAATAAGAGAATTAAAGGTCTTTGGAACAAGCACGCCTTTAGGAGATAACTATGATTTTTCATTTCAGCACAGGGGCTTTGGAAAATTATTAATAAAAAAAGCAGAGGAATTGACAAAAAAAGCAAATAAAAATAAATTGCTTGTAATGAGTGCTGTTGGGACAAAACAATATTATGAGAAATTTGGATTTGAGAAAGATGGGGTTTATATGAGCAAAATTATCTCACAAACAAAATTAATTAAAGTATATGGTTAACTAAATATAGGTTATGTAAATAAAAAAAACTATTAAATATTAATCAATGTAATTGCTATCTCCAACCACAAAAGTATTGCAAGTGTGTTGTTGGAGATAATCATTTTCTCTCCCACTCACAGACCTCTTTTATTTTTTTTGCTCTTAATGTGCCGATGCTTTCTGTTTCTATTAATTTATCCAAATTTGCATTTACAATATTTTTAATGCTTTTGAATTCATCCAATAGTTTTATTGCAATATTTCTGTTTATGCGAGGAAATGAGCCGATGATTTGCTCCTGAATTTCTTCAAAACTCTGAACTTTTCTTGCCGACCCAATCTGCACACTCCTGTTTTTTTCTGTTTGCTCTCTTTTTGCAAGGCAAATTAAAATATCACATGTCTGGTGAATGTCTTTTGTAAAATAAATTGGAATGCGAAAATCAATTGAAATAGAATTTATTGCCCCGATTACTGCATCTATATTTATATTTCTTGAATATTTTAAATCAAATATATTTGCTGCATCAACATCTTCAATTATTAATATTGGCCTCAAGAATGAAGAAGACAAAGATGTCATTTGCTCAAACAATCTCTTATCAATAATTGAGTCAATAAAATCATCTATTTGCTTTCGCTCTACCCCCAGCCGGTCAGATAAAACAAAATCAGCAACTTTCAGTTGATTTATTTTCAATTCAATATTGTTTTTGTTTGCAAGTTCCGAGAGTTTTTTATTTATTTTTGATTCCCTTACATCTGCAATAATTGTAATTTTTTCATTAGCAGGAGCAAAATCAGCAAGTGTTGGTTTTTTTTGTTTTAAAACAACACCCGGGTTCTCAAATGCATTTTTTAATTCCTGCAATGTTTTGTGCATTTTTTTTTCCTTTGCCTTTGATGCCCAAAAATATCCTTCATCAATTGTATTTTTTGCTATTAAAATATGAATACTGCCTGTCTTTTGCCGCCCTGTCCTGCCACGCCTCTGTATTGTCCTAATTTCTGATGGAATCGGCTCATAAAAAACAACAATATCTACTTTTGGAATATCAAGGCCTTCTTCGCCAACAGAAGTTGAAACAAGCACATTATATTTGTCTGCCCTGAATTTGTCTAATATCTCTATTTGCTGCTTTTGTGTATTGCCAATATGCTGACCTATAAATTTAACTGGCTTTATTTTATCATCCAATGATTTCAAGGAATTTAATATTTGCTCAACTGAATTTATATATTGCGTAAAAATAATTGCTTTTTTTTGTCCTTCAATTTCATTAATTAAAATTTCCTTTATTTTCTGTATTTTTGGATGAAATTCATTATTCTGTGCTAATTTGTCAATATGAATCAAACCAAGTTTAAAATCATTATTATTAAATAGATTTTTAGATGCCTTGCTTTGCTCTAATTTTAATTTGTCGCAATATTGCTTTGCCTGATTTGCACCTTGTGTTGAAAGCAATTCTATTAAATAATTTAATTTAATTAATTGAGAAATCATAGAAATATAATTAAAATAAGAAGGATTTTTATTGTTGCGAATTTTTGACATCATTTCATTTTGGACAAACAGCAGTTGCTTTTTTGACGGCTTTGATCCAAATATTATTTTGGCTTCATTTAGTGCTTTTATTGGTTTATTTGCTGTTTTTTCCAACAAATTCAAAGCAGTTTTGTATTGATAATTTAATTCAACAAATATCCAGTTTTTTTTTATTTGGTGAGTATATTGCTTAATGTCTGCATCATCTTCTTTTCTAATTTCAATATGCTCAATAAATAAATTATTGCAGATTTCAGTAATCTTGTCTCTGTCATATCCTGGCGATGCAGTAAGTGCTGTAATAATTTTATTATCCTGGTTATTTGAAAAATATTTTTTTGCAATAAAATTATATGCATAGTCGCCAATTGTTCTGTGTGCTTCGTCAAATACAATCAAGCAAAATTCATCTAAATTAATTGAATTTGTCAAAATATCGTTTTCAATTACTTGCGGCGTTGCAACAATTATCTGTGATTGTTTGTAAATTGCTTTCCTTGATTTTGGTGCAATTTGCCCTGTTAAAAGCATTATTTTTTCTTTTTCAAAATTAAGCAAATTTTTCAAACTATCTTCGTGCTGTTTTGCCAATGGCTTTGTTGGGCTAAGAAACAAAATTTTTTTAAAAAGGTTTTTTTCTAATTGATATGCAATTATTCCAATTGCAATTATTGTCTTGCCTATTCCAGTTGGCAGCACAATTAAAGAATTTTTATTTTTGGAGGAATTAATAATAGATTCCTGGTAATATCTTTTTTCAATTAGGTCTTTTTTTAAATAAGGGTGTTCTAAATGCATAAATATTTTATTTGCATATAAACTCTTAAAAACATACATTTATTTATAATAATTTAATAGTTAGGTTTAACTTTTGCGAAGCAAAAATTTTTATTTATGACTAATATAAAAATTGCAACATTCGGAAGCCACACTGCTTTGCAAATTCTAAAAAGTGTAAAAGACGAAGGGTTTGGGACAATAGCAATCTGCAAGTCAGGAAAAACGAAAATTAAAAAGAAAAAATAATCTAATAATCAAAAAAAGATTCCGCAAAAAATAATTGCAACAATTACAATAACAGCACTGATTTTTTGTAGTCCAGAGCATTCATCTGCATATTTTTTTGCATTAAAAATCAATCTTATAAGGCAATAAATTAAAATAGTATCTGCAAAAAATATTGCCAAAATATATATTTTTCCAAAAAAATCAATTAAATACAAACTTAAAATAACTGCTAATGCCATTATAATTGCACTAATCAATCCAGCAAATTTTATTCCGTATTTTATTGGAATAGTGATTTTGTTGTTTTTATCACCCCGAATATCTGCAATATCTTTTGTTATTTCACGAGAAAGCATTAATAAAAAACTGAGCAAAAATAACAAAACACATAATTTTAATTTTTCTGCAACCATAATTATTGTAAATGCATATAAAAATACACTACCACACAAATAGGCAGCAATTATACTTGAAAAAATTGTTTTTTGCTTTATTTTTGGATAAATCCACAAAATGCAAATATTAATTAATGCAAGTCCAAAAGCCCAAATATTGACAAACCAGCTTAAAATTAAACCACAAATAAATAATATTTTTGAAAAGACAAGTGCTTGTTTTTTTGTAATTAATTTTAAAGGAATTGGCCTGTTTGGTTTGTTGATTTTATCTGTTTTTTCATCATAATAATCATTCAGTGCATTGCCTGCTGCTGTAATTAAAAATACGGCAATTACACCAAAGATTAGTTTTTCTATTGAAAACA
>NJDR01000010.1 GCA_002254415.1 Candidatus Aenigmarchaeota archaeon ex4484_52 | reverse complement strand
ATTCATATTTTTCCATCCTTTGCTCTTCTGTATGATTTGAGTTATTGAACGATTTTATCTGTCCAAATAATAATTTTAGTTTTCATGAAAATGCCTGCCTGCAACACCTAAAAGAATTCCATTTACTTTTTATAATAACTGCTTTTGTCTGTCTTTCTTGCAACCAAAAAAATAAAAACTCATAATATTTTGTTTTTTCTGTAATGTCTTCCAAAACATTTTCATCTATTACAATTGGCATTTCAAAATCCATAGAAATTAACTATTGTTTTTAACTCGATCTATAACACTTTTAAATACATCTATAATGGTTCCTTCATGGGATCAATACTCTTTACACTCAAGGAGATGCTTTTATATAACTTACTTTTGCATAACCATTGTATTTAAATCATCATTTAAATTCCTTAATTTTCTTCCACTTCATCTTGAGCACTTTAAGACAAATTAGAGACCTTTTTTATTCTAATTTCTTTTATTTCTTTATTTTTAAAATCCATATATTTACCTTTTTCATAGTATAAACTATATAAAGATTTCCTTTTTGATTAAATTTATCGCAATAATATAAATATAATTATTAACAATAAATATGAATTTTGAAAAGCAAGAAAAATTTTATTCTGCTCTTGAAGATTTGTTTGTTGGGGTAAGATTAGAAGGCAAAAGCGGATATGTAAATTTGATGAATATCAAAACACAATATTTTAAAAAAATTGAAAAAGAATTAAAACAAGAACTTGAAACCAATAAAAGAAAAGAGAGCGAAATTGAAGAAATATATGATAAATTATATACTTTTTTTGACTCTTATTTTAGTGATGGAGGGGCATTATATTTTAATAAAACAGAATTTTACAAAAATCTTTATGAAAAGGTTTATAGCAACAGAAAAGACACTGTTTTATTTTGGAAAACAAAAAAACTTTATTACATTAAAACAGAGGCAAATTATAAATCAATTAAAAATCTTGAATTAGAACTATATTCTGATCGTAATCTGTATTTTGACTTTGATGCAAGCGATTTAAAGCACAAAAAAAACAATGAAAAAAAGCAATTGGTATTTTACTTAATTGACGAAAAAAGAGATAAAGAAAAATCAAACTTAAAATTTAAAGTTGCATATAAAAATGGAGTAAAATACGATAAATTAAAGGAATATCTAAATATTGCAGATACAGAAAAATTAAAAAAATATTTAATAGAAAACCTGAATAATATTAATCATCCAAACATTAAAATAATTAAAAATAATTTGGATTTTAATTTTTTGAATTTTAAATCAAAGACAAAAGACAAAGCAAAAGCAGAATTTTTAATTACAGAAGAAAAAAAATTATTTGATATAATTTCAATTGAGCCAGTGATTAGCGATATTAATGAAATTGCAAAATATTTAATTAAAAAAAATATTTTTGTATCAGAAAAACAAAAAGAACATATTGAAAAGGCATTTAGAATTTACAAAAAGCAAAGCGAAATTGACTATTTTATAAATAAAGATGCCGAGAGTTTTTTAAAAGAGCAGTTTGATTTGTATTTTTACAATTATATTTTTAGGGAAAATGCCTTGGATACGCATTTTAATGAGAAAAGAGTTAAGCAATTGCAAGATATTAAAAAAATTGCATATAAGGCAATTAACTTGATTGCTGATTTTGAAGATGAGTTAAAAGCAATGTGGAACAAGCCGAAATTTGCTTTAAATTCAAATTATGTAATTGTTTTGGATAAAATTAAAAACATTGATTTAATTAAAAAAATTCTAAGCAATGAAGGAATAAAAGAGCAAATAAAAGAATGGGTTGATTTAAAAATTGTAGATGAAAATTTTGACAAAAATTTAATTTTGAAAAGCAATAAATTAAATGAAAAATACAAAAATCTTCCAATAGACACAAAATATTTTAAAAATCTGGAATTGGAGATTTTAAATTTATTTGATGATTTAGACAATCAATTAAATGGTTGGTTAATAAAAAGCGAAAATTATCAGGCACTAAACACAATTTTGCCGAAATTTAAAAACAAGGTGCAAACGATTTATATTGATCCTCCTTTTAATCTTGGCACAAATGCAGATTTTCAATATAATGTAAATTACAAGGACTCAAATTGGATTACTTTATTGGAAAACAGGATTTCTCTGGCGAGAGATTTGTTGAATGAAAAAGGCAGTATGTTTGTCAGGTGCGATTACAATGGAAATATGTATGTTCGTCTTTTGATGAATGATATTTTTGGGGAGGAAAATTTTAGGAATGAAATAATTATTAACAGAAAGCGACAAAGTATAGGAACTCCAAATAAATTGGAAATAGAAAGTGAATTTTTGTATTTTTATTCTAAAAGCCAAAAATTTTATAGAAAAGAAATTTATGAAAAGAGACATTTAATAAATTTTAAATGGTGTGCTTTTCTTAAACAAGAAGAAAGAAACCCTCCAGAAAGAATATTTTTTGGAAAAATATTTTATCCTCCAAAAGATCAACACTTTTCTTTAATACAATCAAAAGTAGACAAACTTATAAATGAACATTTTTTAAGATTAAAATGTAAAGAATGTGGGTCAATTTATTATTATGATGAAGAAGAAAGTAAAGAAAAATTTATAGAAAAAATAGTTAAGTCAGGGAAAAACAAATTTAAATTTTTGGATATTAATCCAAATAATAATGTTTTTGGAATAAAAAATATAACTAATTGTATTTGTTGTAATTCTAATAATTTTAATATAGAATATTTGCCATCTGATGAGATTAAAATAACAGATAATTGGAAAGATCTTATTTCGTATTCAGATAAGTTTGGATTTCAAACAGAAAACTCAGAAATCCTATTAAAGAGAGTAATTGAATCAACTTCAAATGAAAATGACATTGTGATGGATTTTTTCTTGGGGAGTGGAACAACAACTGCAACAGCAATGAAATTAAACAGAAGATTTATTGGAATAGAAATGGCAGAGCAATTTGACACAGTTGTTTTGCCAAGAATGAAAAAGGTCTTATCTGGTGATAAATCTGGAATATCAAAGCAAATAAAATGGAGAGGAGGGGGATTTTTTAAATATTATTCATTAGAGCAATTTGAGGACACGCTTTTAAATTCAAATTACAAGCCAAAAAACAATGATTTTGCAAATATTGAATTTAAATTTTGCGACAAATTATTGGATAAGTGCTTGGATATTGACTATAAAAACCAAAAAGCAACATATAATTTTTGCAATCTTTATCCAAATATTGATGTTGCAGAATCAATTTCAAATATTCTTGGGAAAAAAATAAAAAAAATTCAAAAAAACAAAATCATTTTAGATAATGGAGATAAGGGTTTTGAAATTGATTTAACAAATTTAGACAATGAAAAATACAATTTTCTAAAAAAATTAATATGGTGGCAAGAATAGAGCAGATAGAAAAAAGAATAATTTTAGAAAATGCAATTAAAAAGGACTTGGATGATCTTCCTGAATGCTATCGGCAATTAAATTTAAGTGATTTTGGATTTAATATAAAACTCTATGAATATCAGCAACAGGCATTAAAAAATATATTAAATGTTTTGCATTTGTATTTTTCTGGCAAAAATAAATTATTTGAAAAATATAAAAATAATGGTTTAGACGAAAAATTAGAAAAGCAATTAGATGTTGAAAAAGGCGATGAAAATTTTAATTTCTTAAAAGAGCACTATGAGGTTGAACTTTTTTACAAAATTCCTTTTATAAATTTTATAAATCGTGCATCTCTTTGGATGGCAACTGGCTCTGGAAAGACACTTGTAATGATAAAATTAATTGAATTGCTTTATCATTTAATGAAGCAAAATCAAATTCCAAAAAAAGACATTTTGTTGCTTGCACCAAAAGACACAATACTAAATCAAATAAAAGAGCATATTGATATTTTTAATTCAAGAGGGCAATTATATATTAATTTAATTGATTTGAGAAAAAGAGAGGGTGTTTTTCAGCAACGAACAGCAGACACTCTAAATGTATTTTATTATCGGGCAGACAATATTACAGAGCAGGACAAAGATAAGCAAATAAACTACAAAACATTTTGCAATAACGGGAATTGGTATATAATTTTAGATGAAGCACACAGAGGGGACAAGCAGGACTCTAAAAGACAGCAATATTATACAGCAATGAGCAAAAACGGATTTTTATTTAATTTTTCTGCAACTTTTGTTGATTTGTTGGATATTACAACAACTGCATTTAATTTTAATTTAAAGAAATTTATAAATGCTGGATATGGCAAAAAAATATATATTGCAAACAGCGAATTTAAATATTTTAGAAGAATAGAGAGAGATTTTAAGGATGAAGAGCAAAGAAAAATAATATTAAAATCATTAATTGTCTTTTCAATTATAAAAAATGATTTAAAAGAAATAAGGCAGACAAATAATTTGCTCTATCACAATCCATTAATGATTACTGTTGCAAATACTGTAAATACAATGGATGCTGACTTAAAAATATTTTTTGAGCAATTAATAAAAATCGCAAATTCTGATTTAGATATTGAAGATGCAAAAAAGGAATTAAATATTGAACTTAGAAAAACCGCAGAATATCAATTAACAAAAAATGAATTAAACAATAAGTTTTTAGAGAAAATAGAAAATATCACTATTGAAAACATTAGAGAAAATATATTTAATTCAAGGCAAAAAAGCAATATTGAAGTTATAAAAGTAAAAAACAATACAAGGGAACTTGCTTTTAGAATAAAATCATCTGGAAAATATTTTGCTTTGCTTGTTGTGAGCGATGCATTTAAATGGCAGGACAATGTATTGAATGGTTATGAATTGGGGCAAACAATAGATAAAAGCTTGTTTAAGAATATTAATGACAAAGACAATGAAATAAATCTTTTAATGGGAAATAAAATATTTTCTGAAGGGTGGGATTCAAATAGGCCAAATGTAATAAATTTTATCAATATTGGCATTAGCAATGAAGCAAAAAAATTTGTTTTGCAGACAATAGGAAGAGGCGTTAGAATTGAACCAATAAAAGATGAAAGAAAGCGACTAAAATATATTGAGGTAGATAAATTAAATAAAACCGAAATACAAAAAATAAATCAATCAATTGAATCATTATTTGTTTTTGCAACAAACAAAGAAGTAATAAAAAATATTTTGAAGGATTTAGAAAAAAACAATATTGGATGGAAAATAATCAAGGGAATAAAAAAAACGCAAATTCCAAAAGACAAAAAATTATTTGTGCCAAAATATGAAGAAACCGGAGAATTAAATAACATAAAATTTAAAATAAATTCAAATGACTATGAAAAAATAAAAGATTATTTTGATAAAGCATCAGACAGAATTTTGTTGATAAAAGATGATATAAATTTAAGAACAATTGAAAAATTGAAAAATGAGGAAAATTTTGAAAAGCAAGGAAAGAAGTTAAATATAGATTCAATATATCTAATTAAAAAAATACATAGTCATTTTAATGAAAAAATAAAAACATTATCTGGATATGAGCCAATTGTCAATGAAATAAAACACTACGAACAAATACAAACTGACTTGCCAGAAGAGGAATTATCAAGATTAGAAGATAGGATAAAAGAAATTTTAGAAGAGCAAATAATAGAAATGCAGAAAAAGCAATTAAAACCAAAAGAAACAGAAGATCAAATAGACAACCTATTTGATGAATGCAAAATAACAAAAGAAGAATATAAACTAAAAATAAAAGAATTAAAAAAATTTGAGAATTTGCCAAAATCTAAACGCAAAACTGAATTAACAAATCTTGATTATAAATTAATTAAAGAGCATTATTATTTACCAATATTATTATCAAAAGAAGGTAATTATGAAAAACATTTCATTCATATTATAAAAGCAGAAAGCGAAATAAAATTTTTAAATAAATTAGAAGAATATTTAAAAGAAAAAAATAATAATTTAAAAAACTATAATTGGTGGTATTTTTCTAAAATAGAGCAAAATATTGATGAAATAAAAATTCCTTATTTTAACTCTAATAGACAAGAATTCAGCAATTTTTATCCTGATTTTATTTTTTGGCTAAAGAAAAAAGAAGATTATTTTATTGTGTTTGTAGATCCAAAAGGCACAGAGCATTTAACAAATCCAATAGATAAAATAAATGGTTTTGAAAAAATCAAGCAGAATAAAAAGGAAAACATAAATTTAAAATTATTTTATTTTAATGAAGATAAACCGTCCGATGAAAAATACAAAAAATATTGGACAAATAATTTAAATGAAATTTTTTAAAATTCTATAAACCATAAACATTGAAAAGAGATTTTATGGTTTTAAACAAATTTTAGGATGAAACTTTATTTAATTTGCGAAAATGTTTTAAATACTGACATTATTTATAAATTATCAATAAATTATTTTTTTATTATGACAGGAATATAGTAATTGGTCAGCATAGAGGATTGTGGCTCCTCTGATCCGGGTTCAAATCCCGGTTCTCGCCTTAAATTAATTTTTATAAAATTTTTCTTGCATAAAATTATACTTTTTTAAAACTAATTAAATAATAATTTTATGTCTGCATTAAAATATATTAAGAAATTATGGTTCAGTCCAAAAAAAAATTTAGGAATTGTCTGGAAGCAAAAATTAATTGATTTGAGAAAAAAACCAATTGTTTGCAAAATTGAAAAGCCAACAAGAATTGACAGAGCAAGAATATTGGGATATAAAGCAAAGCAGGGCTATGTTATTGTTCAGTCAAGGGTTGGGCGCGGCGGAATGACAAGACCTAAATCAAGTGTTAGAATGGGAAGAAAACCAAAAAAATACGGATTTGTGCATTTCACTCCATCTAAATCACGGCAATTAATGGCAGAGCAAAGAGCAAACAGAAAATATCCAAATTTAGAAGTGCTTAATTCATATTATTTAGCAGAAGATGGAAAGCATAAATGGTATGAAATTATTATGGTAGATCCTTGCCATCCACAAATTATGAGAGATTCAAAAATAAACTGGATTTGTTCAAGAGTTCATACAAGAAGGGTTTATCGTGATCTTACAAGTGCTGGAAAAAAAATGAGGGGATTGAGGAAATGAAAGAAAAAAAAACACCTGCAAAAGAAGAAAAACCAGACAAATCAATTTTAGAAAAAAAATATCCAATCAATGAGGCAATTAAATTAACAAAGCAATATAATAATAAAAAAAAATTTAATCAATCAATAGATGTTTGCATAATTTTAAGGCAAATAGATATGAAAAAACAGGAAAATAAAATAAAGGAAAATGTATTTTTAAAAGACAATTGTGGAATAAAAAAAAAGGTCTTTGCCATCGGCAGAAATCTTTGCGTCAATGCAAAGGGTATTGCAGATAAGGTCTTTAATGATGATGACTTAAATAAACTTACAAAAGACAAAAAGAAAATGAAAAAATTCTCCAAAGAATATGATTACTTGATTGCAGAGCCAGAATATATGTTAAAAATCGCAAAGCAAATGGGAAGAATATTAGGACCTATTGGCAAAATGCCGCAGGCAATTGCACCAAATATTGACCCAAAGCCATTAATTGAAAAATTAAATTCAAGCATAAAAATAATAACTACAAACAATAATGCAATTCAATTTTCAATAGGAAAAGAAAATGCAGATGATTCCAAGCTTGAAAATAATTTCAACACAATACTAAATTTGATTAAAAACAAATTGCCGCAAAAAACGCAAAATATAAAAAATATTTATTTAAAAACATCTATGGGCAAAAAAATACAAGTTAAAATTTAATTAATAAAATATGGAAATAATAGAGAAAAAACCAATTACTCTTTTAGAGGCAAAGGAAATTTTAAACAAAAGAGAGAAAAATGAAGAGAAGGAATTAAGCCATATGCAATCAATAACACTTGAATTTTTAAGAAAAAAAACATCAAAATTAGATATAAAAAAACAAAAGGAAATTTATGAAAAACTAAACAAAGAAGTGCCTGAATTAAAAGAAAATCAAATTATATCTATTTTAAATACACCTCCCAAAGATGTTGATGAATTAGATGTTATTTTTTCAAAAGAGAGAATTATATTAGATAAACCAAAAAAAGAGAAAATTATAAAAATTTCTTCGGCAATGCAATAAACAAGCAAATATGGGCAAAATATATGATTTGTTTGTTGTTCCGCAAAACTATAATAAAAGCACAATAAATGAATTCATAAAAACAGCAGAGAAATTAGACCTAAATGGATTATGTTTTTGTTTTGAAATAAAGGACCTGATTGAAGCAAAGAAAATAAAAGAAATTTTGTATAGTTTTAAATCAAAAAAAAAACCCAAAATAAATATTTTATTTGGAATAATTATTAATGAAATTCATAAAAATAAACTATATCAAAAAATAAATTTATTTAGAAATATTGCGGATTTATTAATTGCCAAAGCAACAAGCCCGGAAATTCAAAGAGCAATATGCGAGGCAAAAAAAATTGATTTATTAATAAGAAATTATGCAATAAATTTAGAATTGCAAAAATACGGCTATTTTGATGTTGCTATGACCAATTTGTGCAAAAAAAACAATATTGCAAATATAATTATATTTTCTGATTTAATTGTTCTATACAGGCAAAAAAGAAGTAATTATTTAAAATTTATAAAAGCTGACTTAAAATTATTCAGGAAAAAAAAAGCACCAATTATTGTTGCAAGCGGTGCAAAAACATTTTTTGAATTAAGAGATAAATATTCATTATTATCTATTATAAATATATTTGAAAGAGATGATGAATTCAGAGATAGGATTTGCAAAACAACAAAAGAAATTGCAGAATTAACTTTATAAGTTTAATTATTTTAATCAAAATAAAATATGCAGGAAAATGATGAAATTCTAAAAAGAATAAAACAAGCAGAGCAAAAAGGAGAAAAAATAATTCAAGATGCAAAGACAAAAAAAGACAAAATAATTTCTAATAAAGAGCAGCAAGCAATAAATAAAAAAAATCATATAATTCAAGAAGCAAAAAAAAAGGCAAATGAACTTCTAAAAAAGGCAAATGAAAAATCACAAAATCAGCAAACAAATTTAATAAAAAAAACAAAAAAAGATATTGAGATTTTTGAAAAAAAAAGTATTTCAAAAAAGAAGATTCTAAAAAAGCAAATAATAGAATTATTAAAAAATTTACAATGAAAAAAATTATATTTACTGATCTTGACGGAACCCTGCTTAATTATGATTATTCTTTTGATGCAGCAATTCCTGTTTTGGAAGTTTTAAAAGAAAAGAAAATTCCAATAATATTCTGCACAGCAAAAACATTTGCAGAAAATGAATATTATCAAAAAAAAATGAAAATAAAAGACCCTTTTATTGTAGAAAACGGAGGGGCAATATTTATTCCAAAAAATTATTTCTCTTTTTCCTTTGAATGCAAAAAAAAAAATAATTATTTCATTATTGAACTTGGCGAAACCTATGAAAAATTAAGGAATTGTTTAGAGAAAATAAGAAAACAAACCGGGTTTAAAATAACAGGATTTGGAGATATGACAATAAAAGAAGTTGCACAAGATACACATTTGAGTTTATATCTTGCAAATTTAGCAAAAAAAAAGCATTATAATGAAAGTTTTATTTTTAACGAGCCAAAAGAAAAAGAACAAATTTTGTCTGAAAAAATTACAGATATGGGCTTTGCTCTAACTCATGGAGGCAGATATTTTAATATTCATTCCAAAAATTCAGATAAAGGAAAAGCAGTTAAAATTCTCTCTGGCTTATTTAAAAAAAAATACGGCAAGATAAAAACAATAGGAATTGGTGATAGTGCAAATGATGTGCCAATGCTAAATCAAGTTGATTTTCCAGCTATTGTGCAAAATAAAAAAAAGCAATGGATTGATACAGATATTCCAAATATTTACAAGGAAAAAACACAGGCAACAAAAGCATGGGGGAAAATTATAAAAAAACTTTTAAATATAGCATAACACATAAATAATGCAATTAAATAATAAAACTCCAAAGCAAATCAAGAATGATTTTAAAAAACAAGCACAAAAAAATCCATCAAAATATTATCCTGTTTCTGTTTTAAAAAATAATGGATTTATTAGAAGACAATGCAATATCTGTAAAAATTATTTCTGGACGCAAAATCCTGATGATGTTATTTGCGGCGATGCAAAATGCATTGGAAAATATACTTTTCTTAATAAAAAAAAAATAAGAAATATTGAATATATTGATGTGTGGAAAAAATTTGCAAAATTTTTTGAAAATAAAAACTATGCCGCAATAAAACCATATCCTTGTGTTGCACGCTGGAGAGATGATATGGACTTTACTATTGCTTCTATTGCTGATTTTCAGCCATATGTTGTGAGTGGAGAAATTCTTCCTCCTGCAAGACAATTGACAATTCCTCAATTTTGTTTAAGATTTTCTGATATTGACAATGTCGGCATTACTGGAAGGCATTATACTGGTTTTTCAATGATTGGACAGCATGTATTTGAAAAAAAACATGACTTTAGGCAAGAGCAATATTTTTGCGATCTTCTTGACTGGTTTTTGGATATTGGATTTAAAAAAAATGATTTAATTATTCACGAAGATACTTGGGCAGGTGGGGGTAATATGGGCCCTTCTATGGAATTTTTTTGTGGTGGTTTAGAACTTGCAAATCAGGTATATATGAAATATGATATAAATAATGGGCAAATGAATGACTTAAATATAAATGTGCTTGATATGGGGCTAGGGCAGGAGCGAATTGCATGGTTTGGAAATACAAACAAGACAAGTTATGAATGCACTTTTCCAACAGCAATTAATTATTTTTCAAAAAAAAACATATTTAAAAATACAAAAGGAGAAGAAAAAATATTATCTTTATTTTTGCCATATTCAGGGGTATTTGATTTTGATGAAGGTAAAAACCAAAATTATTTATGGAAAAAACAGGCAGAAAAGATAAATATTGATGAGAATATATTAAAGAAAATAATTTTAAAAAATGCTGCTGTATATTCAATTCTTGACCATACAAGATCTATTTTAATGGCACTCTCTGATGGTGCTTTGTTTTCAAACACAGGAGGCGGATATAATTTGAGAGTAATTTTTCGGCGCGTTATGAATCTGGCAGAAAAATATAATTTTGATTTTGATTTTTTAAGTGTTTTTGAAAGGCACAGAAATTATTTAGAAGAGCAATATCCTGCTTTAAAACAGGACTTTGATGAAATTAAAGAAATTATAAAAAACGAAGAAGAAAAATACAAAATTCAAAAAACAAGGACAAAAACAATAATAGAGCAATTAAGAGAAAAATACAAAAATAAAGAAATTCAGGAAAAAGAATTAATTACCCTTTACCAGTCAAAAGGAATTGATATTGAAGAATTGGAAAAAAACAATATAATCAAATCAATTCCACAAAATTTTTACAGCAAATTATCACAGATAGATATATCAAAAAAACAAATAGAAAAAACAACAGAAATAAAGCAAAATTTAACAGAATTTGCAAAAAATATTCCTTTGACTATTCAGACATATAAATTTGACTGGACAAATACAAAAACAAATGCAATTGTGCTAAAATCAAAAGATGTTTTTTTGATTTGCGACAAGACATGTTTTTATGCAACTTCCGGAGGTCAGAAAAATGATGTTGGTGAACTTTATGTTAATGAGAAAAAAACAGCAAATATAATTGATGCAATAAATATAAATGGAGTAATTGTCCATATTTTGGACAAAAAAATAAATTTAGACAAAGATATGAAAATAGATTTAAAGGCAGATTTTGACAAAAGAGCAGCAATTACATTTAATCATACAGCAACGCATATTATTAATGCCTGTGCAAGAAAAATTTTGGGCAATCATATATGGCAGTGCGGTGCAAATAAGGATGAAAATAAAGCACGATTAGATATCACGCATTATGAATTATTAAGAGATGACCAAATAGAAAAAATAGAAGATCTGGCAAATGAAATTATTGATAAAGATATGAAAATAAACATTGAATTTATGCCAAGAAATAAAGCAGAAGAAAAATACGGGTTTAGAATTTACCAGGGTGGCTCTGTTCCAAAAACGCATTTGAGAATTGTAAAAATAGGCAATATTGATGCACAGGCATGCGGTGGCACTCATTTGGATAAAACAGGAAGATTAAAATTAATAAAAATTATTGGGCAAAAAAAGATACAGGATGGTGTTGTTAGATTGATTTTTACATCCGGAAATTCCGCCTTAAAATACATTAAAGAAAATGAGAGAATATTAAATAATTGCTGTAATATTTTAAATATCAAAAAAGATAAATTACCAAAAACAATTAACCGGTTTTTTGAAGAATGGAAAAGGCAGAGAAAAGAGATAAAAAAACTTTTACTTCGCAAAAGTTAAACCCAACTATTAAATTGTTATAACTGGCTTAAAGTTAATTTTATAGTTTATATACAATAAAAAATTCAGAAAAATATGCAGGAAATAAGTTCATCTGAATCAGATACAATAGAGACACAAAATATAGAAGATAAAATATTTTATTCTATATTAAACGATAACTGGAGAAGCACACTTATTTTTCTTACAAAAGATATGAATATCTGGGATATTGACATAAAATTGGTCTTTGAGCGACTTTCTTTTTATATTAAAAAAATAGAACTTCAAAACCTGAAAGTGCCTTCTTCTATAATATTGCTTGCAGCAATTATTTATAATAAAAAAACACATGATCTTTATTTAAAAGAGGCAATATCTAAAAACAAAAATGACAACAAATGGGATGATGGAACAGAAGAAGAGCAAATGAATGAAGAATGGTATGGGGATGAAATTGGAGAGGAAAGTCAATATAATGAGATTGAGAAAAAATTCATACCATCAATTATTATGCCGCCTATTCGTTATGTTAAAAGGAAATTAAGTTTAGATGAACTTATATGCTCTTTTGAAAACATATTCAAAACAAGGCATAAAAGAATGAAATTTGATTTTTCTATTCCAATAAAAGACATAAAACAAAAAATAAATGAGACATTTTTATTAATTAAACAAAAATCAAAAACAAATAAAAACAAAGAAATATATTTTTCAAAATTATTATCCGGAAGCAAAGAAAAACGCCTTAATACATTTATTTCAATGTTGTATCTTATTAATCAAAAAAAAATTTATTGTACGCAGGGTAGTATTTACAAGGATATCAAAATAAAGATTTTGTAAAAAGACAAACTCCAGTCGAGATTATTTTAATATTGCAAAAATATTTTAAAGATTAAAACAATAAAAGGAATGTGTGTTAAATTGCACAGATTAATAAAATATTATGGAAGAGAGAAATAAAAAAAAATCAAATATTTGCGGTCTTGATTGTGAGGTTTATAGCAGAGTAATTGGATATTACAGGCCAGTTAAGAATTGGAATTTAGGAAAGCAAGAAGAATTTAAAGAAAGAATTGTTTTTAAGCAACAAAAAGACGAATAATTTTTTTTTCAAATAACAAGATATTACAAAGGGCTTACCT
>NJDR01000049.1 GCA_002254415.1 Candidatus Aenigmarchaeota archaeon ex4484_52 | reverse complement strand
AGAAGTTCTTAGAATTCTTTTAAAAACGTTATATGAAGAAAAAAATTTATTTGTTGTTTCAGATCAAAGCAAAATGGAAGAGCTTACAAATTCTTTAGAACAACAAAAAATACCTCGTTTTGATAAAGAGCAAAATAAAACTATTTTGGTTTTTCCTAATGAAATTACATTGCCTGATAATTGGATAAATGAATTCAAAAAACACAATATTACAATAAATAAAAATGTTAAGATATGGGGATGTGACTTTCCTTGGAAAATTTATGATGGGAAAAAAACTTATTTGGTATCATATTTTGTCAATAAGAATATGAGTTTTAGTGAAAGAAGAATCACATATTTAACCACTGATAAAAATTTATATCAGAATAAGCTAAATAAAATAGAACAAATAAAAGCATATTATAGAGGAATAAAAAATGAAGTTAAGCAATCTCAAACAGCATTTGAAGAAGGTGTTGGTATTTGCCATAATTTTGGAGAAATCACAGCATCATCATTTCGCATTCTGCAAAAAAAAATTCCTAATTTGGATAATATAATAGTGCTATATTGCAGAGGTTCAATACATGGTGCAAATCATATATTTTCTCAAAATAAAAATGGAGAATGGATTTTTACATATATTGACCCTACTCGAAATGCGGTGTGGAATAACTTTGATATGAGTAGTACAACAAACATGAATTTAGAAATGGAAACGAAAGAAAGAATGTCACCAAAAGAACAAGCATTATTAGAAAAAATAAAATCAAAAGAAAATACACCATATGTAATGTTTGTTGGTAAAAAGAAAATTGACGATTTAACTCCTGCAATGCAAACTATTTTAAAACAGAATGAAACACATGAGGATGTCTTAAGTCAAAATCAAAAACAGCAAATAAACCCAAAAGAAACAAAAAAACAAGTAGGTTTGCCCGGAAGTTTTTTAGGTAGGATTAAAAAGAGATTGGGTTTTGAATGGCAAAATGAAGAATTTGAAACTCAAAAACTACGAAAAAAACTACAAGAAATCTATGAAGCAGTGGATTTGCTTCGTAAAAAATCAGAAGAAATTATAAAACAAGAACAAAACTCATAAGATACAACTTATAAAGATAATAGTTTTTTATTGATGATGAATATTTTAATCACTGGTGGAACTGGTTTTTTGGGCAAAGAGCTAGTAAAGCAATTAAAAACAAAAAAGCATAAATTGTTTATTATTTCAAGAACAAAAAAGGCGGAAAATAATGTATTTGAAAACACGAGATTAATAAATGCAGATTTAATTCATAATCAAAAAAAATTAGAAAAAATAATAGCAGACAACAAAATCGAGGTTGTATATCATTTAGCGGCAAGTTCTGATGAGACACTTTTCTATAAGAATCTCTATAAAATTAATGTAGGTGGAACAAAAAATATTCTTCTTGCCTCTATCAAAAATAAGAAATATGTAAAATTATTTATTCATATTAGTACGAGCGGTGTTTTGGGCAGCAATATGGGAACAATGGAAAAACCGGCAAATGAAACATTTAAATGCATTCCAGAGACGAATTATGAAAAAACAAAATATTTGGCAGAGCAATTTGTAATAAAGCACAAAAAGCAAATTCCAATTGTAATTATCAGGCCAACAATAATTTACGGACCAAATAATAACTGGAAAAAAATAATCAAGCAGGCAAAAAAAAGATTTCCTTTAATTGGAGATGGAAAAAACATTTGGCATTTTGTTTATGTAAAAGATGTTGCATCTGCTCTTGTGCTTGTTTTAAACAATAAAAAAGCAATTGGCAATATATATTTAATTGCAGGACCAGATTATAAAACATATGAAGAAACATATAAAATAATATGTATGCATCTAAAAATAAATCCGCCAAAATTTCAGATACCAATCTGGTTTGCGAATTTAATTGCATTTTTTTGTGAAACAGGATCAAAAATTATTGGAACAAAATCAATTATTAACAGGAGCCATATTGGGCGAATTTTGAGAACCCGTGTATTTGATTGCACAAAAGCAAAAAATGATCTTAGCTATGTTGGAAAATACAATATTGACAAAGCACTAAAAGAAACAATTAAGGACTTAAATTATGCTAAATAAATTAAATTCTTTTCTTGACAAATACTATATTTCGCCGATTGTAAATGACACTGGCTATAATATTGTGAATACTTTTTCATGGGCAATTATTTTTATTTTTGCAATAATTTTGCTGAAAAAATATTTTGAAAAACAAAACCAAATAATTGACAAAAAATTTCTTTTTGCTTTAATTCCATATATTTGTTTTGGTGCTGTTTTGCGCGTTTTAAATGAATTAAATGTTTATTCTACAATTTTGCTTATAACGCCTTTGATTTATTTTCTTGTATTTTTTATATGCTTTGGTTTGCTTATTATTTCAAATATTTTAGAGCAAAAAACAAAAATTGATTATTGGAAAATCTGGTTTAGTTTTGGATTGTTTTTGCTTGGATTAGCATTCATCAAAATTTTTTTGTTTTTTAAAAATTATAAAATTCTTTTTGTCTGGCTTGGAATTTTGTGTTTTTTTTTGATTTTGATTTTATTGCTCAAATATGTTTTGAAAAGCAAATTTTTTTCAAATATCAATATTGCAACATTAATGAGTCATTTGACAGATGCAACATCAAGTTTTCTTGCAATAAGTTTTTTTGGATTCACTGAAAAACATGTTCTTTCAAGAGGACTAATAAATTATGCAGAATCATTGAATCTTGTTTTCTATAATTCTGGTGCCTGGATAATGTTTCCTTTGAAACTCATTGTTGTTGGAATGTGCTTGCATATTATTGACAA
Source organism: Candidatus Aenigmarchaeota archaeon ex4484_52 (assembly GCA_002254415.1). Lineage (GTDB taxonomy): Archaea > EX4484-52 > EX4484-52 > EX4484-52 > EX4484-52 > EX4484-52. The sequence continues at coordinate 2,296 of NJDR01000049.1, read as the reverse complement.
TGAAAATTTAACAAAAAAAGACAGATTTTATTTGAAAATAATAATAATAATTTTAGGGCTTGCCCCGGGCATCAGGGGGCTTTTCCAGTTGATTGTATTTACTTAAAATCTATTTTCTTATTAATGTAAATTTATGCTCTATTAAATATTTTTTTATTATATTATTTAATTCAATAAATTCCTGCTTTTGTTTTGCACCCATGCACCATAAATTTATTTTTAAAATTAAATAATCTGGATTAACAATTAAGTTAATTGGCATAAAGCAAGATCCACATAAAATTGGCAAAGTAATTGAATATTTAATTAATAAAACCAAAAAGCAAAAAATATTTTTAAAATACGACAAACAAAAATATAATGAAAAAATAATTTGCTTTGTTATTTATATTTAAAAAACAAGACATTTATTAATGCTTATTTAATAAAAAATAATTGGTTTTTGTTGATAACAACAGATTTTAAATATAAAGAAAATTATAAATACTATGTATATCTCTGATCTTCATGAGCCAGCCAGTGGATTGGATGCATTGATTATCCCTCTACAATAGATGAAAACAATGGGGGGATATGCGGATGAATTGTCCAAAGAGGTTGGTTGTTAAAGAGAGAGTTTACACCAACAGAGCAAGTAATAAATGAATTTGATCCAATATCTGTGCCAACAACAGAAGAATTTGACAAGTCATATAACTTGATTAAAAAATATACAAATGCAAAGAAATGGATAATCTTGCCTTTGAAAAATTTAAAATCATCTTTGAAAAAGTTCTTTAATATATTGTTTTAACCATTCTAAATTTCTTTTAATTTCTCTTTTTTTGAACTTGTATTCAATTTTTATATCTTTTGTTTTATCTTCCTCTGTATTTCTTAATGCATTTTCCATATTTGCAATTCTTGATTTGAAAGCAGGTCGCTTAAAAATTTGCATTGAATCTTTTATTATTTGTTCCTCTCTTAATTTATCTTCATTAATTTGCTTTAATTTAGAATATACATCATCTGATATTAATCCCTGCTTATGCTCTAAATTAAGCAGGTTTAACAATTTAATTATTCTTCTATTGGCTGGCTTACGCAAGACCGCTTTTTTTATATCTGTGTATAATTGTATTTTTTGGATTTCATTTTTTATTTTTCTTTGCCCAATAAGAGGAACTAATTTTGACAGGACAACCATTAAAGAAAGTATTATTAAAATCAATAAAATATAATTATCCAATACGCGCGGAACTTTTACTTCCTGTATTATTGTAATTGGCAATATCTCTAATTGTTTTAGTTTGTATTTAATTTCATCAATAGCTGTCTCTATTTTTTTTATTGAAAGTATTGCCTCATCATATTTTTTTTGATTAATGTATTTTTCAGCAATAAGTATCATTTCCTCTGTTCTTTGAAGGTCATCTTTTAGAGAACTAATATTTTGCCCTTTGCTTTGAATGTCAAGAGCTCGTTTTTTAAAATTATCCAGAACATCTTTTAGGTTTTGTATTTGATATAACAACAATTCCTCTCTTGATGCAAATATTTTCAATCTTAGAATTTTTTCATCCTCTGCTTCATTTGATTTTATTTTTATTTTTACCAAATAATTTTTTGTCTCAATATCAAAAGGTATGTCAAATTTTAATATAAAATTTTTTAATTCTGATGGTTTTAAAAAATCAATTTTTTTTGCCTGCCATTTAACCCATTCAATTGGAAGCCCTTCAACTTCAATAGAAATATTATGCAAAATACTTTGCCCGTTGTTATTGACAGTTAAGGTAATATAAGAAATATTGCCTTTTTCAATTAATATTTCTTTTGGATATTTTATTATTTGAATTTTTGAAATTAAAGAAGTATCACTTGTATTAATTTCAATACTGCTTCCTCCTGTTGTTGTTTTTCCAGATGGTTTTGAAGATGGTGCAATTACTCTAAAAGTTGTTGATGAATTAGCAATTTTGTCATTTCCATAATAAACTGCAATACTTAAATTATGCATTCCAAAAATCTCATCGGAATATATAGAAAAACTTCTCTTGAATGCGTTGGTGGAATGAGCATCCACTTGCACAAATTCAGATGTCCAATAAACAGAGCCATCATCTATTTTATATTTTAGTTCAACATCAAATTGATCAGTATCCCCTTTATTGGATACATTAATTACAAAATCCAAATAACCTCCTGCTTCAACTTCATTTTGTATTGTACTTATTAAAACATCAAAAGGACCTCCTGTTTGTATGTCAAATGTCTTTATATCTCCTGTGCTTTTTTGTTGTTTTGTTATATTTAA
>NJDR01000048.1 GCA_002254415.1 Candidatus Aenigmarchaeota archaeon ex4484_52 | reverse complement strand
AATAGTTTTTGGTTATGTGCAATGTTTACTCAAAAGTTAAACTCTTGAGAAGTTAATTTGTTATAAACTTAGCCAAATTTTTCCTGAATTCCTTGATTTTATTTTTCGGGACAAAGCCACCTGCAGCAGGAATATGCCCTCCTCCTGAAGCACCGGAAATATTTTTTATTGATTTTTTTATCAAATCATTCATTGAAATTTTAAAACTCTGGTTTCTTGCACTAAAATACCCATCCTTTATTACAATTATTGTTGCCCCGGGATAATTTTCAAAAGAGAGTTTATTTGCCAAAATTGATTTTATATTGTATTTGCTCTTTATTTCATAAAAAATAAGTTTTGTATTGTTGCTTTGGTCTTTTGTAAAAAACGCTTTTTCATTTACCTTACTGATTAATTTTTCAATTTCTTTTTGAACACAAAAATAATATTTGCAAATTTCTTTGTTTTCAATAATATATTTATCTATTTTTTTTTCAATTGTCTCTTTTTGTAAAATATCAAGTATTTTATCAAAATTCCCTGTTGCTCCAAAATAAGAAGAAATAATATAATCAATTTTTTGAATTTTTTCCTTTTCCTCATTTTTTAAAAATCCTTTTTTTATCCAAAAATCATAAGCACAATCACCACTAATGCCAATTTTTGAAATAAATTTTAAATCTTTGATTATTTCTTTGTTGTCAATTACAAAATTTGAAAGATCAAAACACATTTTTGATGCAGGATTTTTAGATGGCTCAATATCTCTTTCAAAATCCTGTGATTTTATAAAAATGGTTTTTTTAGATGACAAATTGAATATTTTAATATGATGGTCTATAATCAGGCAATGCGCAAAGTCCTCTATTTTTCTAAATGTTTGAGCATTCTGGTCAAGTGCCATATCAACACTGATGAATTTGTTGATTTTTTTTTGTTTTAATAATTCAATTGTATTTTGCGTAATTGCTATTTTTCCTTGTTTTTGGCAAAATGCAAATACATCTTTATCAGTCAGGTATTTTATTGCTTTTTTTATTATTGCAGCCGAGCATACGCCGTCACAGTCAGTATGATAAAGGATTGCAATATTGTCTTTGATTTTTAAATTAAAAATGAAATTAGAAAATAATTTAGAGAATTTGTTTTTCATTAAATATTATCAATCAAACACATTTTATTGTTCTTTTTTCCTGTTTTGGTTTTTTGACAAAGATTTTGGAAGAGCAAAAAGGGCATGCCATTATATTTGAAAAATTAACATTATCTACCTGTTTTTTGCACACAACACAAATATATTTTAATGATTGAGATTCCATATATTTTTTAAAAAGAAAATATTTTAAATATATGTAATCTATTATTTTTTTGATGTTGTTGTTTATAGATTATGAAAAAACAATTATCAAAAAAAATCCGGCAAGTTTTGTTCCAAATAAAAAAATTCCGATTTATAATTGGTTTTATTACAAAGAAGGTTTTTCAAGGGATTTGGTAATTGATTTGATTAAAAAATTTAATATTAAAAAAAACCAGATAATTCTTGATCCTTTTTGCGGCTCTGGAACAACTCTTGTTGCTTCAAGAGAGACAGGAATAAATTCTATTGGATTTGATGTACTGGATATTGCTTTTTTTGCATCTGTTGTAAAGACAAGAGATTATTCAAATGTCTTGGATGAATTAAAAAAAACTCTTCAGGAAATAAAAAACACACCAAAGAAAAAAGAAAAAATAAGAATAAAAGAAAAAATAATTCTCAAAGCGTTTCCAGACAGAATATTGTCTGAATTATTATATTTAAAGCAAAATATTAAAAAAATAAAAAATAAAATTATAAGGGATTTTTTTCTTCTTTGCCTCATCAATACTTCAACAAAGACAACGCTTGCGATTAAAGACGGGGGTTGTATCAAAATAGATAAATCAAGGCATCTACCTCCTGTAAAATATATGTTTGTAAAATTAGCAAAAAAGATGATAAATGACATTGACTGCACAAGATTTGGAAAAGCAGAAACGCAGGTATTTAAAAAAGATACGAGAATTTTTCGATTAAAGGAAAATTCAATTGATTGCGTAATTACATCTCCTCCGTATTTAAATAAAATAGAATACGCAAATGTTTATTTTATTGAAGAATATTTGTTTTTGAAAAAAAAACTGCATTCTTCATTGAGATCCTTTATTGGAAAAAATTATGAAAAAATAAGCGAAAAAATGAAAAATGAAAATCTCAAAGACCTGTTAGATGATTTTATTGGAAAGCCAAATGAATCTATAATAGTAGCGTATTTTATTGACATATTTAAATCACTTGAAAATATGTATTTTTGTTTAAAAAAAAATAAATATTGTGCAATTGTAATTGGAGGTGGTTGTTTTGATTTTGGCGTTGTACAGACAGATGTTATTGTATCAAAAATTGCAGAAATTATTGGATTTAAAATAATGGAAATTATGCCTTTGAGAAAAATCATTTGCACAAAAAACAGGACTAAAAAAATAGGAGTAGTAAATGAGAGTTTATTGATTTTAAAAAAAAATTAAAATAAATTTATAAAGTTTAATTAGAATCAAAATTAAATAAATGTATAATATGGAAAAAAAAATTTTAATATGGGCATTTCTATTATTTGTAGGAGTAGGAAGTTTTGTTTTTGCTCTGCAAACAAATATTAATATAATTCCATCATATCAAATAATAGAAGCAGGAGAAGAAGCAAGTGTTATTTTTGAAGAAGATCAATTGCAAAACCGCAATGATTGGACCTATGAAATGATAATAACAAAAAATAAGCATAATGGAGAAAAAACAATAATTAAAAAACAAAATGGAACTCTAACAGATGCAAAAGAAATTTTAACAATAAATTTCAAAACAGATACATTGCCAGAAAATACAGAGAAATGGCATGGAAAAATTGCTAATATGAAATATACTGCATCAATATATTTTTCAAACACAAAAACATTAGATGTTGTTGGAATGGCAAAGCCAATTTATGTAATTAATAGTCGTGAGAAATTGAAAACATATATTAGTGATGATTTAAAAAATAAAATTAATTTAGTGATTGGAAATGTAGATACTGTAACATCCACTACAATTCCGCAAGCAATTGAAGAGTGCAAAACAGGGGAGAAAACAGATGAAGAAACTGCTGAAAAATGGGAATTGTTAATGCCGAAATTAGATAATTTAAAGACAGATTTGGAAAATATAAATACTCAAATTGACTTGGCTGCCGCAGATATTACTCTTCAAAATTGCAGAAATATAGATATTGCAATAGGACAATACGCCTCTGGAGAAAATAAAGAAACTATAAATAATTATTTTAAATTAACAAATCAAACAATTGCAAGGTGTTTAGAGTGAAAAAAATAATATTTTTTCTAATATTATTGTTTTTTATTAGTGGTTGCGTACAACAGCAAAATAACAACAACATATCTCAACAAACATCCAAGTATCCAAAAGATTTCTATCAAAATACAAATAATAATACTCCTGTGGATACGCCCTCTAAATTTAAAAATAATGCAACAGATATGGAAAATAAATTAAATGATCTAGGTGTGGAATTAAATAATTTAATGGACTTAAACAATATGTCGTTGGATACGCAAGAAGAAATAGAACTTAATACAAAACATTTAAGTAAAGATTCTTTTGAAAGCGACTTATAAAAAATTAATTCTCAAATAATAATTGCTTTGTAGATTTTGCTTATGAAAAAAAATATTTTAATCAAATTAGAGAATGTTTGGAAAATATACAAAATAGGAAAGGTTGAAATAGCTGCATTGAGGGGCGTGAATATTGGAATTGAAAAAAAAGAATTTGTAGCTGTAATGGGTCCTTCTGGAAGCGGAAAATCCACTTGCGTTAATTTAATTGGATGCCTTGATAAGCCAACAAAAGGACAAATTTATTTGGGCGGAGAAAATATTAATAATTTTTCAAGAAGTCGTTTATCTTCAATCAGGGGGGAAAAAATTGGATTTGTATTTCAGCAATTTAATCTTATAAACACTCTGTCAATATTAGAGAATGTAATGCTTCCAATGATATTTTACAATATTGATTTGAATGAAAGAATTACAAGAGCAAAAAAGATTCTTGAAAAAATGGGATTGTCTAATCGCCTAAATCATTATCCAAATGAAATTAGCGGAGGAGAAAAACAAAGGGTTGCAATTGCAAGATCTCTTGCAAATAATCCGGATATTATTATTGCAGATGAGCCGACAGGAAACCTTGATTCAAAAAAGGGAAAAGAAATTATGGAGATTCTGGAAAAATTGCATAAAATGGGCAAAACAATAGTGCTTGTAACTCATGATAAAATTTTAGCTGAATTTGCAAAAAGAATTATTTACATAAAAGACGGAAAAAATATTGAAATTTAATTTAAGTAATTTAACCAATATATTCAATATTGTGCGTTTTTTGATTATTTTTTTGAATCATTGGAATATTAATTGGAGGCGGCAGATTTATTTGCCCGGATATATCAATAGCACACAAAATACATTTTCTTAGGATCGAGTTCATAATGATAAAAGAATATTCATCAGGAAGTTTTTTGTTTTTCTCCCATTCTTCCTTAAAATTTGGTTTCTTTGCTTCTTTTTCCTTTTCTAATTTTTTTTCCTGCCATGAAACAACTCCAAGAAAATTAATATTTCCAAGCATTGATGATTCCTGTATTTTATATTCTATTTTAAATTCAAAAAAAATATTTATTATTTTTGCATTCTTGTCCTGATTTTGCGTATTTTCATTTTCAAATATATTTTTAATAGACAAATAATTACCAATTGCTACTTTATTTGACGGCTTAATTTTGATATTATGCTGAGCATCTATTTTGTAAATATTAATATTGACAATCATATTTATATTAATTACTCAATTAAAACTCCATTTAAGACAGGACTCTGGCCCGGGCGAGATGTAATTTTGACATTTCCGCAATTTGTTTTAACAATTGCTCCTTTTGTGATAATTGATCTTATTACAAAATTTTGGTTTGCATTATTTTTCAAGATAGATATTATTTTTTCTTTTTTTGTTGTTTTGTTTTTTTTATCAATTATATTTACAATATTTGTTGAAATTATTTTTTTCTTTATTCCACCGCCAAGGATTTTTTTTTGTTTTAATTTAATTGGAGCAATTATTGTTTTAATTGGAAGAGACCCCATTTGACTTTTTCTCTTTTTTCTGTGCAATTTCAAAAGACCTCCTGTTTTTT
>NJDR01000047.1 GCA_002254415.1 Candidatus Aenigmarchaeota archaeon ex4484_52 | reverse complement strand
TTTTTGTTTACTTGTCTAAAAAATTTGAAAAGAAAAAATTTGTCTGGAATTATCGTGTCTGAATCAAAAAATAATAAATATCTTCCTTTTGCATATTTTGCTCCAATATTTCTTCCGTGCCCTGGTCCTTTTTTATCAATTGAATAACATTTGTCTTTTGAATGAGAATCGCAGACAATAATTTCATAATTTTTATATGTCTGTTTTTTTATTGAATTTAACAAAAGAGGAATATATTTTTCTTCATTTAAAGTAGGTATTATAATAGAGAGTAATGGTTTTTGAATATTCATATTATTTTATGCAATTAAATAAATAAAAATATTTTTTTAAAAAAATGCAATATGAATTATTATATGAAAATTGGAGTTGTTGGAAAGCCAAATGTTGGCAAAAGCACTTTTTTTGCAGCATCAACATTAAAAAAAGTTGATATTCAAAATTTTCCATTTACAACTATTGATGCAAATATTGGCTCTGGATTTATTAGAATAAAATGCGTTTGCAAAGAACTTAACAAACAATGCAACCCAAGATATGGATTTTGCACAAATGGTTTTCGCTATATTCCAATTGAATTAGTAGATGTTGCAGGCCTTGTTCCTGGCGCCAGCCAAGGCAAGGGAATGGGAAACCAGTTTTTAAATGACCTTATTTTTTGCGATTGCCTGATTCATATTATTGATATTTCTGGAAGCACAAATGAAAAAGGAGAAATTGTTGAAATCAATTCTTATGATCCAAAAAAAGATATTGAGTTCTTGGAAAATGAAATTGACCAAAGTATTAGCAGAGCAATTGTCAAATATTAATCTAAAAGAAAAAGATGTAATTGAAATTTATGAAAGATTTGGATTTGGTAATGACTTGACAAAATGGACACAAGACCAAATAAATAAATTTGTAATTGAGGCAAGAAAAAAAACAAAGCCAATAATTATTGCTGCAAATAAAATAGATAAATTAATTGATAAATTTGGAATTGAAAAAGCAAAAGAAAAAATAAATCAAATATCAAAATCAACAAATACAAAAATAATTCCATTATTTGCAGAAGGGGAATTGGCACTAAGAAATGCAGAAAAAAATGACATTATTGATTATTTGCCCGGCAATTCTTTTTTTAAAATAAATGAAGAAAAAAAATCAACTCTCAATAAAATACAAATGCAGGCATTGAATAAAATAAAAAATATTATTGATATATTTGGCTCAACCGGGGTTTTAGAAATTTTAAATTATGCTGTTTTTGATATTCTAAATTATATTTGTCTTTATCCTGCTGGAACAAAGACATTGTGCGATAAACAAGGACGGGTTTTACCAGATGTATTTTTGATGAAAACCAATTCAACTGCTCTTGATTTTGCATATAAAATACACACAGATTTTGGCAAAAATTTTATTCGCGCTATAAATGTCAAAACAAAACAAATAATTTCAAAGGATTATGTTTTAAAAAACAAGGATATGATTGAAATAATTGCTGATAAATAATATAATTCAAATAATTGCTTTTTCAGCAATATTAATTATTTCATTAAAATCTTTTGCATTTGGACTATATTTTGCAAATTCAACAAGACAGCAAATATCCAAACATTTTTGGATTTTATTGTAATTTGATATTTTCTTTTTCTTCAAATATTTCAATAATTCTGTATTTGTAATTTCTTTTTTTGTATCAAATTTATGCGAGAAATAAAATCTGATTACATAAGCAACTATTTCATAAGCATCTTTTTTTTTATTATCGAAAAATAATTTTTTTGCTCTTTTTAGCATTTTTTTTGACTCTTTTCTATAATCAATTTGTATTTTTTCTGCTTTCTTATTATTTTCTGCCTTTTCTTTTTCATTTTTTCTTTTTCTATTTTTTTTATAAAAATTCCACGCAAGAACTATAATAAGCAATGTCAATGGCAAAAGCCATAATAAATTTTTTTTATTATTTTCTGATTTATTTTCTGCTTTTTCTAATTTGACATTTTTTATTGTATTGTTTATATAATCTGCTTTAATCTTGCTTTCTGTTTCATTATTTTTATAAGAAATTGTTACTTGTGTATTGTTTTGAGATATTAGATTAAAAACCGGCTCTGTTCTATTGAGGCCTTTGTTAATTAAATCATTATTGTAACTTTGAAATTTTTTATTTTCTTCAAGCATCTCCATAATTTTTTGCTTGTCTTGTGATGTAAATGAAATTATTTTTTTCATTGTTCCATTTTCTATTTTTCCGCTCAATGTTGCTGTTTGACCATTATTTTTTTTATAAGACATTTCAAAAGATCCAGTATTGTTTGTCAAAGCACTAAAAGAAGAATTTGTTAAATTATAATTCTGGTTTAATAATGCCTTGTTTTTTTCCTGAAATTCGCTTGTTTTTTCAAGATTTTTTTGAAATTCTTCTTCTGTTTGTTTTTTTTCCTGAATATCCTTTTCCATCTGCTGTTTTATGGCATTTGCATTTTGGTTCATTTGGTTGTTCTGTACCTTGCTTTGAGAAGTTTGTTGCTGTGTATTTGATTCACCACCAATTTGCATATTAAAAGAAGATGATCCATAAGAAGAATAAGATGTTGATTGTTTATTTATCCCATTGCATCTGTAAATGCTTGTGATTCCTTGTGCATTGTTTTGTTGATTATATGATTTGCCTGATTCCTTTATACTTATTTTTAGTTCATTTGATTTTATTGTTTCCTGTTTTTTTGTTTGAGGATTTGTATATTGTATTTCTGCAGAATCAAGTGTAAATTGCCCTGATGAATATGCTTTTATCGGCTCATAGGCAATGACAGATTCTTTATCACTGGGCAAATTAATTTCCAAACATTCAATATTAATTCCATTATTTGCAAATACATTTTTGTCAATAATTTTTATTGGAATTTCTTCTTCAAAAGGATTATAGAATTTTAAAAGAATTACAACATCATCATTTGTGTTAATATCAGGGTTTTCAACAAGCTTTTCTACATTTAAAATATTTTCTGCATAAATCAAATTCAAATTAATTAATGAAAAAAATAGAAAAACAATCCAGATAATTATTATTTTTCTCATATTTTTTAATTTCAATTATTTGTAAATTAAATTTATTAAAAATTATGATTAGTTAATATTAATAAATTATGCATATTAATTTCAAAAGAATTACAAACCAATTGATAGATCTTGCAAATTTAAAACTTGGAATTTTTCAGTCAAAAGCAAAGGCATTATTTGAATTTGCTTCTTATTCTTCAATTGCATATTTTACGCCTTTGTTTTTTGTGCAGCCACAAATATTTCTTGGAACTGTTGTAAATTCAATGCTTATTTGCGGTGCACTTTATGTCAGAGGGGCTAAATTAATACCCTTGATTGTTCTTCCAAGCATTGGCGCAATATCAAGAGGTTTTTTATTTGGCCCTTTAAGTGTTTTTTTGTTTTATATGCTGCCATTTATCTGGATTAGCAATGCAATTCTCGTATTTAGCATAAAAGCATTTTATTTGAAAAACAAAAAGCATTTTATTTTTGGAGTAATTTGCAGCAGTGCTTTAAAGTCAATTTTTTTTAATTGGTTTTTTGACTTTTCAATTATATTTAAAAGATTTTTTTTAAGATAATTATATTCGCCTTTCAGATAAATAAATGCTTTGTGCGCATCAAGGGCATAGGCAGCAATTGCAATTCCCTCTATTAACAATTGTGGATTATTTTGGATGATGAATTTGTCCTTGAAAGTTCCCGGCTCTCCTTCATCTGCATTGCAAATCAAATATCGCTTCCCTTTGCCCATCAAAGACCATTTTAGCCCTGTTGGAAAACATGACCCACTTCTTCCCTTTAGTCCGGATTTTTTTACTGTTTCTATTATTTGATTTGGATTTAATTTTAATATTTTGTTAAAACCAGTCCAATTTGATTTTGTAAGCATTTGCATATTATTTTAGTTTTCTTATTATCTCCTTAATCCTCTCACCATTAAGATTTGTATAGGCAATATCATTAATCATCATTGCAGGAGCACAATCACAACACCCAATGCACGAAGCCAGTTCAATGCTGAATTTTTTATCAGGAGTTATTTGCCCGATGTCAATTTTAAGTTCTTTTTTTAGAATTTTCAGAATTTTTTTGGAATTGTTTAAATAACAGGATGGGCTGTTGCATACACGAATTATATATTTTCCTCTCTCTGTTGTCGGAAAAAAAGAATAAAATGTCGCTATGCTATATAATTTTGAGACAGGTATTTGTATTTGCATGCTTAATTTTTCCAAAGTTTTTTTTGACAAATATCTTTTTGTTTTTTTGATTTCCTCTAAAAGCCCCAATAAGGTAATTTCATTGTTTTTGTATTTTGATATAATTTTTTTTTGGTTCATAACATAATTTTTTTAAAAAACCCTCCAACAATTAAGTCAATTGCCTGCGTCTCTGTCAGTCCTTTGCATCTTAAATAATTAATTTGCTCATCTGCAATTTTTCCAACAGATGCCTCGTGCGTAAGAATTGCATCCTTGTTTTTATTTATTAATTGCGGAACAAGATCAATAATTGTATTTTTGTCCAAAACCAGACCCTGACAATCAAGATGTCCTTTGCAAGATTCTTCTGCAATAATTTTGCTGATGGATTTTATGCTGGAGTTTTTTCTTCCAACAAACCTGAATCTAATGATTCCTTTGGACTGTTTTTTTTTCAAAAAAATATTATCCTGTATTTGTATTTTTGAATCAATTGCATTTAGAGCAATATTTAAATTTGCAGATGACTTTTCATTGCAAAAAATATTTGAGTTCAAAAACGATTTTTTTGGGCTAAATAAATTTTTGTAATTATAAATCAAATTTGCATTTTTTTCTAAAATAAAATCATAATTGGTTTTTACAAAGTCGTCTTTGCCCCATTTGTGTGTATGCTGATATTCTAAAATCGCATTTTGCTTTAAAATAATTTTTCCAACAGATTTATGAATTCCAGAGAGATTATTATTTAGAGCATTACAAATGCCATTTAATTTAATTTTCAATCCATCTTCAACGATAATCAAATTTGACAGATTTTGTGAAATTTTTTTTTCGCAAATGCTTATGCAAATAATTAATGGAAAATTGATTTTACCCTTAACCCAAACAAAATAACCTTCTTGTGGTTTTTCAATAAAATATTTTCTTGTCCAGTTATATTTTTCAAATGCCTGTTTGCTTGGCAAAATAATAATTTCTTTTGTTGCCTGTATTTGCCTGACAATATTGTCAATTTGAATATAATTTGCGCATCTGGCATTTTTCACATTTTTCATATCCATATTTTTTTATTGTATGATATATTTTATTCCAATCATTTGAGGAACAAATAATTTTTCCATTTAATAAAACATAAATTAAATCTGGTTTAAGCAATTCCACCACTTTTGGATTATGCGTAATTACTAATGCAGAATTATTTTTAGAATGCCAATTTTTAATGATATTTATTATTTTCTCTAAATTTTTTAAATCCACTCCAGAATCCACTTCATCAAAAATTATAAATTTTGGATTTGTTGCAATTACCTGTGTAATTTCTGAAAATTTTTTTTCACCTCCTGAAAAATTTGCATTTATTTTGCTTTTACACATAAATCTTTTATTTTTAGCATATTTATTTTAACGAAAGAATTTATAATTCTTCAATTGTTAAAAACTGTTTAAAGATAGATATTGTATGTTCATTGTCAAGTTCGTCTATAAATTTTATTTTTCCTTCAAGTGAATCTTTATCTAACTTTGTACATGTAACATTGAAAATTAATTCTTTTGTTGAATTTGCCGTAATTAGTTTTTCTGAACTATCAAAATTAATTTTTTCACATCCATTTAATTTTACATCATTAATTTTATATTTAATTTCATTATTTTGCTTGTTGATCAGAAGAATTTTGAGTTCGGTTGGCTCACCTGCTATTATTTTTGTTGGAATTATCTTAACCGCTCTTATTCGTCCTGGCTCTATTTCTCTTTTTTCTCCTTCTTCACCCTCTGTGGTTGTCATCTGATCTATCACTAAATCCTTTTTGTGTTTCCATTTGCCTCTTTTCTTATATTCTGTTAAATTTTCAGAAATATATATTACTCTATCCCAAAAACCTTCCTTTTCTGATAGTTTCATAAAGTAAAAAACATAGTTATTTCCTTTTATCAAATCAAATTTTATATCACATTTTACATAAAATAATCCTTTCTCAGGAAGTTCCACTATATTTTTGCATTTTTCTGAGATGTTGTATTTTTTATAAAAATGATTTTTACATTCTTGTTTTGTGGAATACCAGTTTTGTTCAATGCATCTGAGATAATCATAAGTGAAATTATAAGATACTTCTAATTTTGACTTTATTTCTAAATAAGTATTATTTAATTCCCAATTTACTATTTCAGATTGAATTTTAAAAATAGTTAAATTATCTTGCTCATAATAATCTAAAAGTTTTCCGTAAACATTTAATGATGGTGGTCCAAACATCGGCGGTGTTTTATATTCTTTTTCTCTTTGAGCTTGCTCAAAACAACCACTAATAAAAATAAATGTTATTAAGAAAATTAAAATTAAAAACTTGAATTTCATATTATGATTGCCTTATAATCTTTTTATATTTATCATACATTCATCTCTATTTGTGCAAAATATCCTCATATGGTTTATTTTTTTACTCCTTGCAGCAATCAAGTGCTTTTTGAACAATTTTGCCAAGTTTGGCAAATATTGAATTTTTATCTTTGTCGCGGATATTTAATGCTTTTTCATCAAT
>NJDR01000046.1 GCA_002254415.1 Candidatus Aenigmarchaeota archaeon ex4484_52 | reverse complement strand
TCCAACCCTTCCCGCAACCCAATCTTTGCCTTCCAACCCAATTTATTAATCTTGCTCACATCAAGCAATTTTTGTGGCGTTCCATCAGGTTTTGTCAAATCAAAAATTATCTCTCCGTCAAATTCAACAATCTCTTTAATTAACTCTGCTAAATTTTTTATACTTATATCTTCTCCAACACCAATATTTACAATCTCTGAATTATTGTAATTATTCATCAAAAATAAACATGCCTCTGCTAAATCATCACTATGTAAAAATTCCCTTTTTGGGTTTCCTGTCCCCCAAACAACAACAGATTTCTTGTTTTCTTTTTTTGCATCACAAAATTTTCTTATTAATGCTGCCAAAACATGAGAATTGTTTAAATTATAATTATCATTTGGGCCATATAAATTTGTTGGCATTACAGAAATAAAATTTGTCTTATATTGCTTATTGTAAAATTGGCACATCTTTATTCCTGCAATCTTTGCAATTGCATATGCCTCATTTGTGTCTTCCAGCTTTCCGCTCAACAAATATTCTTCTTTCATTGGCTGCGGACAATCTCGCGGATAAATGCATGAACTTCCCAAAAATAATAATTTCTTTACATTATATTTATATGAATTATGTATTATATTTGCCTCTATCATTAAATTCTCGTAAATGAAATCTGCTGAATATGTGTCATTTGCCAAAATGCCGCCAACTTTTGCAGCAGCCAAAAATACAAATTCCGGCTTTTCTTTTTTGAAAAAATTTTCAACTTCTTTTTGTTTTGTCAAATCCAATTCTTTGTGTGTTTTTAAGATTAAATTATTGTAGCCATCTTTTTCTAATTTTCTTTTTATTGCAGAGCCGACAAGACCTCTGTGCCCTGCAATATAAATTTTAGAATTTTTTTCCATTCTCAATATCACTCTTGACCATTATCTTAACCAACTCTTCAAACTTAACTTTTGGCTCCCAACCAAGTATTTTTTTTGCCTTTGTATAATTACCAATTAAAATCTCTGCTTCTGTTGGCCTGAAATATTTTGGACTTACTTCAATAAGCACTTTTTGTGTTTTGGAGTCAATTCCCTTTTCATTTACTCCTTTACCTTTCCAGATAATTTTAATTCCAACTTCCCCAAATGCAACTTCGCAAAACTCTCTTACTGTATGGCATTCTCCTGTTGCAATTACATAATCGTCTGGCTTTTCCTGCTGCAGCATAAGCCACATAGATTTTATATATTCCGGGGCATAACCCCAGTCCCTTTTTGCATCTAAATTCCCTAGGAACAATTTTTCCTGTTTTCCCTTTAAAATATTAGATATTGCAACAGTTATTTTTCTTGTAACAAATGTTTTTCCTCTTCGCTGGCTTTCATGGTTAAATAATATTCCATTACAGGCAAAAATATTGTATGCTTCTCTGTAATTTTTAACAATCCAATATGCATATAATTTGGCGACTGCATAAGGGCTTCTTGGATAAAAAGGCGTTTTTTCATTTTGCGGTATTTCCTGCGCTTTTCCATAAAGCTCGCTGGTTGATGCCTGATAAAATTTTGTCTTAATACCTGTCTCTCTTATTGCGTCTAATAATCTTAAAGTTCCAAGACTATCAACATCAGCACTATATTCAGGAACATCAAAAGAAACCATTACATGACTTTGAGCACCAAGATTATATATTTCATCTGGTTTTATTTTCTGCAATAATCTATTTAAATTACTTGAATCAGTTAAATCGCCATAATGCAAAAAGAATTTTTTACCATATATTAAATTGTCATCCATCAAATGATCAACTCTCTCTGTATTAAAAACACTTGCCCGCCTTATAATTCCATGAACAATATAATTTTTTTTCAATAAAAATTCAGTCAAATACGAACCATCCTGTCCGCTTATTCCTGTAATAAATGCAGTTTTCATATTTCTTTTCTCTTTAACTATTCTTGCAAACACAACATCCTCAATAAAATATTGCTTTTCTTTTTTTAATACAAATTCTTTATCTATGAGATATTTAAAAATCTATTGATGTTTGAATTTTATTTTTGTCGTTGCATAACCAAACCATAGTATAACACATATATACACCAAAAATAAAAGTTTTTTGCTGGCATCTCGCAACACTTTGTGTTGTAAGATAATATAATTTGCAATAACTTTATATGGGCAAGAGATATGTATTCTGCTAGTATTAAGAAAGATGATTTATCAAAAAGAGTTTTTAATTAAACAAGCGATATAAAATATTATGAGAATTTAGAAACGGACTAATTTAAAGAAGATAAATCAGTTGGTGGTGTTGTTTTAAAGCAACAATACCATTTGCAATTTCAAATACAGCAAGTTTTTAAGCTTTTTTTATTATTTTTTGCAATTTATTCAATAATAAAAAAACATGACTGGCAATTGTGTGAATTATTTGGAAAATTGCAGAAGGCAGCTCAAGAAAACACTTATCACAAATCCATAATTTAAGTAGATTTAGCAGAATGGCAATTAGATCGATTTGGTTGGGATTTGGTTGTTTTATCCATCAAATTCAAGAATTCTTCTTCACTGAGTTTTGCCAGCCTCAAAATTCCTTTTATTGTGTCAATTTCAACTCTTTATGCAATGGAACAGTACATCTGAGTTTTCCTTCATTGTGTGTTTTATTAGAATTACATGACTGCTTTTTTGCCTGATGGAAATAAAACCTGTTTTAAAAAGAATTTTAATTAATTATGCTCTGATATCTTCTGGAATTTTGACATTTTGCACCTCAAAAGTAGTCATTAATGGCTTTGTCTTATTTCAATTTGAAATTCCTCTAAATAAAGTTCAATTGCTTCTTTTAAATTTTAATTGCTTCATCTATTGTATCGCCCTGACTTATTGTTTGAACATCAGGATATTCTGCGATAAACATATCTTCTTCTTTATGAATAATTACAGTAAAAACAAAATTATTAATTTCTATAGTGGTTATTAGATTAAAATCTTTAAATAATTTGTTTAAACAAAAGAACAATTACAGAATTAAAGATTCTCTTTTTTTGAAAATACAAATATATTTATAATAAATAAAGACACAGCAAGAGAAAGTTTTATATTGTTTAATGATTTAATAATAACATTATGAACATCACAATAATTATTTTAATTAGCATTGTTTTTTTAATTATAGCCGGAATATCAATTTCTGATTATTATGAATTTTTTAAAAAATTAAGAATAGATATAAAAAAAAGGAGGGTGAAACAATTGTTTGAGGAAATTAAAGGAGATTATCATCAAAGCAGCAAAGTAATGGATAATTTATCATTCTCTATTAGAGGATAATAAAATAACAACTTATGATGGATTTGAAATATATTACGATAGTCCCAAAAAAGTAAAAATAGAAAATATTCATTCCGAGGACGGTTGTATATTGGAAAATATGGATTTAGATAAAGTATCTGAACTTACATCAAAATATAATATTAAAAATCTATATCTATAACAGAAATTTATGACATTCCAAATAATAAAATAATTTATAGAAAAAAACTAATAATTCAGAAAAAATGAAAACAATAATTATAATGGGTGTACCCGGCTGTGGAAAAACAAGTGTATTAGAGCTTGCAATTAAAAAGTTAAAAAATAAATACAAAATTGTAAATTATGGAACCCTGATGTTTGAAATATTGAAAACAAAAAAATTAGTAAAAACAAGAGATGAGATGCGAAAATTAAATGAAAAAATACAATCTAATGCACAAAAGCAGACAGCAGAAAAAATAAAAAAATTAGCAAAAAAGCAAAATATCATTATAGATACGCATTGCTCTATACAAACCAAAAATAGTTATTTAATAGGACTTCCGGAAAATATATTGAAAATATTAAACCCAGATCAAATTATTTTGGTTGAGTCATCTCCAAAAGAAATATTTGACAGGCGGGCAAAGGATGAGACAAGAGTAAGAGACAATGATTCAGTAGAAAAAATTAATTTTCAACAAGAAATAAACAGGACAATTGCACTGTCTTTTTGCGTTTTGACAAAAGCATTATTTTGCATTGTTGAAAATAAAACAGGTCATTTGATGAAAAGCAGTAATGATTTAATGGAATTATTAAAATAATTTTTTAAAAAATTTACAAAAACCCCTTTGTTTCCTGTGGAAATTAATTGAAAAAATATTGCGTTGCTTCTTTAATTGTTTTTATTTCTTTTATTGTAATATTTGCTTCATTGCTAAAATTAATCCAATAAGGACTATATTCTTCACTGCAATGCTCAAAAATCCCGTATTTTTTGCAGTATTTTTGTATTGTAAAATTCAATTCTTTTGACAGACCGTAAGGAACAAGAAAAATATCTGCACCTGTTTTTTTTGATATAATTGCTTTTTCTTTTATTCCAGCAGCAATGCCAATGCCGCCGTCATGATTGAGAGTTCCTGTAATAATTACATTTGAGTTTATTGATTTGTTTTGCAATGCAGAAATTGTTGCAATCGCAATTGCGGCACCTGCACTTGGACCTTTAAGCATAGATGCATTAATATCTGAAATATGAAAATAAAAATCAAGATTATTTGTTGATATATTTGTAATATCTGATGCAACTTCAATTGCAGTTCTTATTGATTGCTCTGTATCAGGAGATATAAGCACATTTCCAAAATTAAAATAAATATTTCCATTTCCTTGTTTTACATAAACACCAAGTTCTGTCATTATTCCAATATTGTTTTCCATTACAGCTGGAATATTTATTTTGACAGAATTTTCATAATCATTGGCTAATTTGTTTTTATTTATCAATATTTCATTCTGCTGCAAAAAATTAAACTTAATTTGTTCAATATTTTTATTTTCCAATTTATTATTGTTTTTTTCAAACCCGTATAAATGCTTTCCAATCAAAACCCCTAAAAATAAAATTACAATTATACACAGGAATATTTCTATTTTTTTTTTCATCATAAAATAAACTATTTGTATTTTTTAAAAACTTTATTTACTATTTTCCAAAAACCTAATTTTTCACAACTCAAATAAGAAAAATTTTATAAATAACTTTTTAAAAAACGAAACATTCATATAATTATTCTGCTATATTTCTTTACTAAAAAATAGTAACATAAAAAAGGTGAAAAATATGAAAAAAAATATAAATAAAATACAAATAATAACTGGGGGTTGTGTGTAGTTTTCCTATTGTCCTGTACTTTTGTACAGGCAGAAGAGGAAAAAATAGCAATTTCAACATGCCAAGAACTGCAAGATATAAATAAGAATTTAGCAGGAGATTATTATATGGCAAATGACATTGACTGTTCAGATACAATAAACTGGAATAAAGGAAAGGGCTTTGAGCCAATTCAATTTTTTGCTGGACTTTTGGACGGAGAAGGACACAAAATAACAGATTT
>NJDR01000045.1 GCA_002254415.1 Candidatus Aenigmarchaeota archaeon ex4484_52 | reverse complement strand
TAGTTTATTAGACAAATCCAACAGAGATATATTTACGCTTTGAAAAAAGGTTTTAAAGATATGTTTTGTTTAAAAAATAGGGACAAATGTGTGTGACTTACACAATCCAAAAAAAATTAAAGGTGAATAATATGAATGTAAAAAATATAGATATAATAAACAAAGACGCAAAATTGTCTTTAAATAGAAGACAAACAAAGAGTTCATATTGTCCCCATAGTTATTTTTAATTCTCAAAAACTAAAACTCGCTATTCCAAAGGGGATGTTATACAACAAGATAGTTGAATTATTAAGTGATATTGGATTGGAATTATCCCAAAATGGCAGAAATTATCGCCCTTTTATAAATGATGCTGAACTGGAAGTAAAAATTCTAAAACCACAGGTTATTTCCAAATTAGTTGAAAATGGCTCTCAGGACATTGGATTTTGCGGATATGACTGGATAATTGAGCAAAATGCAAGAGTAAAAGAATTGCTTGACACACAAATGGATAAAGTAAAAATAATATCTGCAATTCCAAAAGAATACAATTTTGACAAATTAATAAAAAGAAAAATAAGGATTGCATCAGAATATGAAACAATTGCAAAAAAATATTTAGAGGAAAAGCAAATAAATTATGAATTTATAAAAACCTATGGAGCAACAGAGGTCTATCCTCCAGAAGATGCAGATATGATTATTGACAATACTTCTACTGGAAAAACAATTAAAGACAATAACTTAAAAATAATACAAACTTTAATGTATTCTTCAACAAGATTCATTGCTAATATTGATGCCCTGAAAAATAAATGGAAGATGCAAAAAATAAATAATATTTTGATGCTGATTAAAAGTGTATTAGAAGCAAGAAGCAGGGTTTTGATTGAAATGAATATTGCCCAAAATAAATTACTAGAAATAATTCCATATTTGCCTTGTATGAAATCGCCAACAATTTCAAAATTATATGGAGAAAGCGGTTATGCTGTCAAAATTGCAGTAAAGCGGCAAGAGGTCAATAAATTAATTCCAATCTTGAAAGCAAAAGGAGCAACAGATATATTGGAATATAAATTAGAAAAAGTAGTGGAGTGATAAAAATGCAAATCATAAAATATGAAGAATTAAGAGATGATTTTTTTTTAGTCAAAAATGCAGAAGATTTGGATACATTTAAAAAAATTATCAAAGAAGTAAAAACAAATGGTGATTGGGCTGTCAAAAAATACACAAAAAAGTTTGATAATCTGGATTTGGATAGCTTTGAAATAAGCAAAAAGCAAATACAAGATGCCTATAAAAAAACTGACACAAAAACGATACGGGCTTTAAAAAAAGCAATTTCAAATATTAAATTTTTTGCAAAAAAGCAAATGAGCAATTTTAAGGAATTTGAAATAAAAACAAATGGGGTTGTGCTGGGACAAAAAATAATACCAATACAGACAGTTGGCTGTTATGTTCCGGGCGGAAGATTTCCTCTTGCTTCTTCTGCACTGATGTCAATAATCCCGGCAAAAACAGCAGGAGTTGAAAATATAATTGTGTGCTCTCCCAAAATAAAAGATGTTGTAATAGTTGCATCTGATATGGCAGGAGCAGACAGAATTTTTAATATTGGAGGAATTCAGGCAATAGCGGCTCTTGCCTTTGGAACAAAAAATATTCCAAAAGCAAATAAAATTATAGGTCCGGGAAATAAATATGTCGCTGCCGCAAAAAAAGAGGTTTATGGAACAGTTGGAATTGATTTTATTGCAAGCGCAAGCGAAATATTAATAATTGCAGATGAATCTACAAATCCCAAATTTATTGCAGCAGATTTGCTTGCCCAAGCCGAACACGATGTTGATGCAAAAGCAAATTTGATTACAGATTCCCTAAAAATAGCAAAAGCAGTCAATATTGAATTAAATTGTCAAATTAAAAAATTAAAGACAAAATCAATAATTAGAGAATCTCTTAAAAACAGCAAAATTATATTGGTTGAAAACTTGGATGATGCAGTAGAAATTGCAAATAAATATGCGCCAGAACACCTAGAACTTCAAATTAAGAATCCTGATAAAATAATCAATAAATTAAAAAATTACGGGGGTTTGTTTATTGGTAAATATTCAGCAGAGGTCTTTGGAGATTATTGCGTTGGACCAAACCACATTTTGCCGACAAATAAAGCTGCAAAATATACAGGCGGGCTGTCAGTTGGCGATTTTTTAAAGATACAAACATATCAGAAAATTGATAAGTGTTCGGATGATTTAATAAAAATTGCGACAAGTTTGGCAGAAATTGAAGGACTGGACGGACACAAGAATGCTGCATTAATCAGATTAAAAGGACAATAATATGATAACCTCAAAAAAATCACTTCAAAAAATGCATCCATATATTCCTCCAACGAAAAACAGAATTGGAAAAATAAAAATGGATTTTAATGAAAATGCTTTTGGATGCTCGCCCAAAGTCATTGGAGCATTAAAAAAAATAAATATTGATGACTTATCTGTTTATCCTGCATACAGCAATTTTATTAAAAAATTGTCTTCTTATCTTGGTGTTGAGAATTGCCAGATAATACTCACAAACGGCGGGGAAGAAGCAATAAATACAATATTCAATACATATCTTGAAAAAAACGACCAGATAATTATTCCAACACCAACATTTGCTTTGTTTAAAATTTATGCCGATGCAATCGGGCTTAATGTAAAGCAAATAAATTACAAAAAAACAAATAAGGGCTTTATTTTTCCTCTAAAAAATGTCTTGAATGCAATCTGCAAAAAAACAAAACTCATCGTTATTGTAAATCCAAATAATCCAACAGGCACTTATATTGAGCAAAAGAATATCATAAAAATAATAAAAAAAGCAAGACAAAATAATTCAATTGTATTGATTGATGAGGCATACTGGCAGTTTTGCGGCAAGACATCCAAAGAATTAATTAATATTTACGACAATATTTTTGTAATCCAGACATTTTCAAAGGCGTTCGGGCTTGCAGGATTAAGATTAGGATATATTATTTCAGACAAATACAACATCAAAAATATTGCAAAAGCAATTTCTCCGTATAGTGTCAATAATCTGGCAGTAATAGCGGCAAGTGCGGCACTTGATGATATTGAATTTGTAAATAAATCTATAAAACAAGTAAATAAAAACAAAAAAATATTAACTAATGAATTAAAAAAACTTAAAATAAAAACATATTGTTCTTCTGCAAATTTCCTAATTGCTGATTTTGGATTTAACTGCACAAGGGTGTTTGGACAATTAAAAAATAAAAATATATTGTTAAGAAATGTATCTGCTGCACCTATTTTGAAAAATTGTTTGAGAATAACTATCGGCACACAAAAGCAGACAAAAATTCTAATAAAAGAATTAAAAAAGATTCTAAATCCGCAAGCAATAATTTTTGATATGGACGGGGTTTTGATTGATGTGTCACAATCATATCACTTGGCAATAAAAAAAACAATTGAATATTTTGGCAAAAAAATAAGTTTCAGGCAAATACAAAAATACAAGCAAATGGGCGGGACAAATGATGATTATGATCTACTGGAAAAATATCTATTTAATAAGGGATTTAAAATAGAGAAAACAAAAATAATAGATATTTTTGATAAACTTTTTATAAAAAATAATTTAATTGATAATGAAAAATTATTAATTGGCAAAAATTTATTGGCAAAATTAAAGCAAAAATATAAACTGGCTATATTTACAGGAAGGCCAAAAAAAGATGTAGATTGTACTTTAAAGAAATTTGATTTGCTGGATTTATTTGATTTTGTCGTATCTAAAGAAGATGTTTTGGGCAAATTAAAACCAAATCCTTTTGGATTAAAATTAGCAATTGAAAAACTAAAAACTGATTCGTGCGTTTATATTGGAGACAATATTGATGACTGCATTTGCGGAAAAAAAGCAGGCATTGAAACAATCGCTGTTATTGACAAAAAAATAACTAATTACAATGATTTTAAAAGCAAAATAGAAAATTTTGGAGTAAGTTTAATAATAGAAAATATAAACAATATAAAGGATGTTTTAAAATGAGAGTTGCAAAAATAAAGCGAAAAACAAAAGAAACAGACATTGAACTAGAATTAAATATTGATGGAACAGGAATAAGCAATATCAATTGTCCAATTGGATTTTTTACACATATGCTAAATAGTTTTAGCAAACACGGGCTTTTTGATATTGCAATGACAATTAAAGGGGACTTAAATGTTGATCAGCACCATACAATAGAGGATTGCGCAATTGTGTTGGGGCAGGGATTTGAAAAAGCATTAGGAAATAAAAAAGGAATAAACAGGGCTGGTTATTTTGCATATCCAATGGATGAGGCATTGGCTGTTGTTGCAGTTGATATTGGAGGCAGGCCCTTATGTAAATTCAATGCAAAATTCAAAAGAAGGTTTTGCGGTAATTTTGACACGGATTTATTGGAAGATTTTTTTATTGGATTTGCAAATAATTTAGATTGCAATATTACAGTCCAGATGCCTTATGGCAGGAGTGACCATCACAAGATTGAAGCAATATTCAAGGCATTTGCAAAAGCAATGGATATGGCATGCTCAATTGATAAAAGAAGAATAAAAGATATACCAACTACAAAAGGTGTGATTTAATGATAACAATTATAAACTACGGGGCAGGAAATTTAGGCAGCATAAAAAATGCTGTTGAATATTTGGGCTTTATTTGCAGAATAACAAATAATGCAGATGATATAAAAAACACAGACAAATTAATTCTTCCGGGAGTTGGTGCCTTTGGAGACATAATGAATAATTTAGAAAAACAAAAATTAATTAAGCCGATAAAGAAATATATTGCATCTGGAAAGCCATATTTGGGCATTTGCCTTGGGTTGCAAATTCTTTTTGAAAAAAGCAAGGAGAGTCCAAACGCAAAAGGGTTGGGAATTTTTAAAGGAAAAGTTGTTAAATTCAAAAAAGGAAAAGTCCCGCAAATCGGCTGGAATGAAATAAATCCGGTAAAACAAAACAAATTTTTTAAAAATGGCTTTGTTTATTTTGTAAATTCCTATTATGTAATTCCAAAAGACAAAAATATTATTGCTGCAACAACAAATTATTATGTTGAATTTGCAAGTGCAATACAATACAAAAACATTACAGCGATGCAGTTTCACCCGGAAAAAAGCGGTGAATTTGGGCTAAATTTGTTAAAGAGGTGGTTAAAGTCCTAACCAAAAGAATAATCCCTTGTCTTGATGTGAAAAATAACAGGGTTGTAAAAGGCACGAATTTTGTCAATTTGCAGGATGCCGGCGACCCAGTTGAATTGGCAAAAAAATACAATAAACAAGGTGCAGATGAACTTGTTTTTTTGGATATTACTGCATCTGTTGAAAACAGAAAAACATTTCAAAATATTGT
>NJDR01000044.1 GCA_002254415.1 Candidatus Aenigmarchaeota archaeon ex4484_52 | reverse complement strand
TTTACAATAAATTTTAATGGTCAAAATAAATGCACAACAAAAAATATTGTCAAATCTTGCTCTTGTTTGGATGAAGAAGACAAAAATGAAAGAGCAGGCAAAACATATGCTTTTTTTGATGTGATGACTCCAAAGGATGCAAAAAGAAATCAAATAATAAATATTTCTTTTGTTTTGAAAAACAAGAAATCTATTGCAAATAGGTGCAAAGTAAAATCATATATTTTTATTAAACAAAAAACAGCAAACATAGGTGGTTGGTCTCCAAATGAAAAAACCATTAGTTTAAAGCCGTATGAATCAAAAAAAATTATTCTGGAAAATACAATAAAATCAAATATTAAAGAAGATAAATACAAATACAGAATCAGGGCAACTGATTCAAAAACAGGAGAAAGAGTTGATTATACAACAGACATTATAATTAACAGGACTTTACCCCCAACAACAAAAAAAATTAAAAACAATGAAAAATCAAAATCAAATAAAATAGATAACAGAAACAAAGTAGAGATAAATT
This sequence comes from Candidatus Aenigmarchaeota archaeon ex4484_52, assembly GCA_002254415.1. Taxonomy (GTDB): domain Archaea; phylum EX4484-52; class EX4484-52; order EX4484-52; family EX4484-52; genus EX4484-52. The sequence goes on along the minus strand of NJDR01000044.1, from coordinate 5,184 downwards.
GCACAAAAAAACAAGATAAAATAAAAATAGTGATTAAAAATAAATACAGGCAAAAAATTAATTTTACTCTGTTTAATTTTGGCCTGAACAATACTCCAAAAACATATCTTATAAACAGACAAAAAACAATTCACTTCAATACAAAAAATATAGATTCAAAGCTCTTTTTTATTGCAGAATATACTATTAATAATACAAAAAAATATGCTGCCTGCTCTGTTTTTTTAAATTCAACACAGCAAACACAAAATAATAGATTTGATAAAATCAACAAAAGCAAAGAAAAAAATTATAATCAAAATAAAATAACTGGAAGGACAATATTTATTGAAAAAAAAGGATTTTTGAGGCGAATAATAAACTGGATAAATAATATTTTAACTAGTAATAATTAATTAATCTTAAAATACAATAAATATAAAACAAAAATATTGTTTAGTATAATTGTTGTCCAATACAATTTATTTTGCTTTAAAAAAAACTGAATAAATGATAAAATAAGAAAAACAATATAAATAGTAGTTGCAATGCCCATTTCAACAAATTGTAAAATATATTTTTAAATTTATTGTATATAAATTATAAAACAATGTCATTTATAATAAATTAATGTATTGTTTAACTTTTGTTATAGCAAAAGTTTTTTATTATGAATAATAAAATAATAAGAAATGATAAAAAAAAATGTCTTTCTTGTGCTGGTTGTGTAAGTATATGCCCTAAAGGAGCAATTTCATTTAAAAACGGAAAAATAATTATTGATAAAAAAAAATGCATTAAATGTTCTAATTGTATTGATTTTTGCCCTGTTGGTGCAATGGAATTAGTTTAGGTTTTATTGTTTTTACAAAATAAGTAATTGTATGATTGTATATAGGATAAAAAACAATATAAAAGCATTAAACAAGATTTTAATCTTTTTTCTTTTCTTTATTTAACAGATTCTTTCATTAAAAAATAATTTTATGTATTATCTTAAAAAACCAAAAGTAAAACAAGTGCGGGTTTTAAGATTTAAATATCTTGCACCACATAAATAAAGTTCTGTTGCTATCCAACAGAGTAAAAGAATCTTGTGGTTTGTAATAAGTGGTTTTAAACTTATTTCGCATTATTTAATATTTGGATATATGCGCTGTGAGATACTATATTATTTTTCAATTTTTCTATATCTCTTCCACTGATATTGCCAAAACCAAACTTATTATTTCTAATACTTCAACAACTTCTCCTACAATGATAGAGATATTCCCTCTATTAAGAAGCCAATTCCAATAAGGAATGTTTTGTATCCCTCTAAATTTTATACAATCATAACTGAAAATTATTTAAAGATGTATATAAATTTAATAATTCTTTGGAATTTAAATATATATGGAAATTATAACATATAATGATTTTGAAAAAATTGAAATTAAGATTGGAAAAATAATATCTGCTGAAAAAGTCCTTAACTCTGACAAGCTAATTAAATTAATATTTGATATAGGGGCAAAAAAGCAACAGATAATAGCAGGAATATCTGCATTTAAAAATCCTTCTGAATTAATTGGAAAGGAAATGCCAATTTTAGTAAATATCAAACCAAGAAAATTTAGAGGAATTTATAGTTATGGTATGATTCTTACAGTAGATGTCAATGGAGAACCAATTCTTTTGCATCCTGAAAAAGAAGTTCCTCCCGGATCAATTGTCAGGTAAGAATCACAAATATTCTGTCAGACGCGTCCGACTTACACAAATCTTATGTTTACTATAAACAGAGTTAATGGATAATTCATATAAAAAACCATGTTTTTTTCAATACCAAAAAATTCCTTAGCACCATTCAGGTATTTTTTTGAGTTATTTTTGTCATTTTATGAAGTTTATATAAAAAACTTCCTATTTCCTGTTTTGTCTTGAATTTCCATTGAATTTTAAGATTTCGGTGTATTGGATTTTTTAAATGTGAAAGAAAACATAAACTTTCAAAAAATTCTTTTGTCAAAAAAGCAACTTCATGACCGGTTATGCAGTATTTTGCAGATTATTATCAAAATGTCTTGCCAGGCGGAAACATACCAAAACACCAACAATTACGAGTTTTCCTCTTTTTTTAGGCACTTGAAAATTCCGGAATGCCTTTGTTTTGTTAAAATAGTGATGTATCACACCAAATAAATTTGCAGGCAAATCTATATCTTCTACGGATGTTTCAACTTTTGAAGATTTTTTATTTCTTCTAATTGTTCAACAAAAGGGTCATAAACATATAATTTAGAACATAAATTAAATATCTTTTTTAAGAAATGCCCGCTTCCGGTATCCACTTCGAGTATGGTGTTGTTTTTTTAGGATTAAGGTATTTTTTCATTATCTAAATATCCTGCTTTCGTGCATTAGGAATTTCTTTTAAATATTCTCTATACGATTGCGATAAGATTCCAAAAAATCTTTTTCCATAATATAAAAACAACTGATTTATTTAGTTATTTATTTATAATAAAAGAAAAAAAGGATAAATTTTAAGTGCCTCCAAGAATCTTTACAAGAGGGCAATATTTTTTCAACTCTTCCTGAATTTTATTTATAATTTTATTGTTCGGCTTTATTTGGGCTTCAATAAAGAAATAATAATCCCATTGCTTTACTTGGCTTGGGCGGGAAAATAATTTTGTAAGATTAATAGAATATTTTGAAAATACACTCAAAAAATCCTTTAAAACCCCAACACGATTATATATTGTTACTGCCATTAGGGTTTTTGTTTGAGTAAAATATTCAGCTGGTGTTCCATCTTCTGCAATTGCATAAAATTCTGTTGTATTGTTTTTGGAATTCTCAATATTTTCTTTTAAGATATTTAAATTATATTCTTTTGCAGCTATTTTACTGCCTATGAATGCAACAGATTTATCTTTGTATTTTTGAATTGCATTTGTTGTACTTGAAGTAAAGATGATTTTGGCACTTGGAATTTTTTGTTTTAGCCAAATTCTTGTTTGTGCAATTGCCTGCGGATGAGATACAATTTTTTTTATTGAATTTATATTTTTGCATCGTGCAATCAGATTGTGATGTATAATTTGCCTAAAAGATGTTAAAACACAAATATTTGTATTTACAAGATTATCATAGGTTTCATATACAATTCCATTTGTGCTGTTTTCTGCTGGAATTATTGCTGAATCCAATTGATGGTTTGCTATTTTTTCAAAAATTTCACCAATTGTATTTACCGGCAAAAGAGATTTGTTTTTAAATATTTTGGTGGCGGCAAAATGCGTATGCGTTCCAGAGGGTCCAAGATACCCAATTTTTTCAATTATTTCACTAGTTGTTTTAGGTGTTTTTTGAAATGAAAAAGAAATCTGCTCTTTTGTTTTTTCCATATCGTCTAAAATAGAACTCGTCTTAATTTCAGAAGTTTTAATAAAATTTTGCATTTGGTTTTTTAAATCATTGAATTCTTCAACAAATTTTTTTTTGTTTTTTGTTTCAATTATTTTTTTGTTTTTATTAATTACATTTACAAAAGAGTTTAATATTTCATCAAACATTGGATTTTGCATTTGTAAATCTGCATAAAGATATGGATTTTGCCCTAAAATTCTGCCAATAATTATTGACTGCAATCTAAAAACAGGAGTTGAAAATTTGCCTTCAATATTGAGGTTATTATTAAAAAGAGTTTTTGTATAACATAAATTCATAAAATGAAGAAGAGCCTGCATTAGTGCCATTTTCCTGTCGTGCTCTTTTGAGTCAATATAAATTAATTGTGCTTTATTTTCAAGAAAAAGTTTTTTTATTTTTTTCCATAATTTATTTTCTCTAATCTCATTTACAGCAATATATTGATTTTCAATGCTTGTAATTAGAGGGCCAAACAATGGGTGCAAGCCAACAATTCCAATTGTTTTTTTTGCTTTTTTCATCTCGTTTATTGGATTGATTTTGAGAGAAGTAATGTCCATCAATAAAGCATTGTCTTTTAAATAAGGAAGAATTTCCGCTATTACATCGATTGTAGAATGTATTGGAACAGCAACAATTACAATATCTGATTTTTTTGCCAAATCAATATTTGTTAATCTAGTTTTTCTGCCAGATATTATTAATTTGTATTTGTTTTTTTCAAAAAAATATTTAAACCAGTTTCCAAGCCCATTTGTGCCGCCAATTATTCCGATTATTGTTTTTTCCATATTAAAAATCATATAGCAAAAAACATAAAAAATACAACTAATAATAAACCCTTTGGTTTAATCTGTTGGACACTTGTTAGCCAACTGGTTGAATTTACATATGTTTTTGCTGATATCTCTGAATCCATACTTCTTTTACTTTTGGATTTAGAGATAAAATATTGCATTCATTTATAATAAATTAAATCTCTTTTTAAACATTTCATAACCCTGCTTGAATGTGCAAGGATAAACTGTTAAGAGCATCTTTTATTATATAAAGCGGAATTTTTTTGAAATATAATTTCGATCTATATAGATCAGTTTTCATCTTTTGCCTTTGTATAATAAATAAATTTTTTTTAGTCATTTCTTCTCCATATTCCCGCAGGTCTGCAAAATCACTTGCTGGATCTCCTCCAAAAGCATAATCACTAAAATCAATAATACTAATTTGTTTCTTTTTATTGTTCCGAAGAATATGTTCAAATTAAATTATTATGCACGAGTGCATTTGAATAATTATGCTCAAGAGTTGATTTTAACTCTTCAAAATATTTTTCTATAACTTGAATTTCTTTTTTCCCAATCTGATGAAAAAGAAACTTTTTTGTACTATGAATAAGAGAGTTATGATTTTTTTTATCGTCTTCAAACCCAACATTAAATTTTGTAATAACTGATTTTTGTGTTTTATGCAATACACTAAGAAAACCAGCTAATTATCTTGCAATTCTTTCTTTTTCCAATTATATTGATGGCCTCAGTTCTTAACCAATTAGTATTTATATCCGGCAATGATTTATATTTAGAAATGTAGATATACTCAGGAATCCTAACTTTAACTTTTTTCTTCAAATATTTGAGAAATTGAGTTTCCTTAAAGTTCATATTGTAATTTTTTGAAATCGCCCCAGGAATATGAAAAATAAGGTTGTTATCAAGAACAATCACCAAGTGATCCCAACCATGAGTTAGAAAACAATGGTGTTTCTATTTGGGTTTGGAACTTATC
>NJDR01000009.1 GCA_002254415.1 Candidatus Aenigmarchaeota archaeon ex4484_52 | reverse complement strand
TAAATCAGTTCCATAAAGTGTTAAATTGTTTTGCCCTTCTTGCAATTGGATTGTTGTATTAAAAAATATTTTTGTCCAATTAAAGCCAGTAAATCCGCCTGTTTGGTTTCCAGAAATTAAATACAAGATATTGTCTTTTTCAAATATTGTTGGTGCTGAATTTTCGCCAATATCTCCTAAACTCAAATTAATTACATTATCTGGTTCCCATTGTGTTCCATTCCATTTAAAGCCGTAAAAATTGCCATTATATGCTCCGCTAATTAAATATAAATTGCTGTCTTTTTGAAAGACAGTTGGTGCTGAATTATCGCCTATATCACATAATCCATTTACAATATTTTCATCCTGTTGCCACTCTGTACCTGTCCAGTTAAAGCCATAAAATACGCCATAAACTTCTCCTGAGATTAAATACCATGTGCTGTCTTTTTGAAAGACATTTGGTGTTGAACGGTCTCCGACATCGCCAAGTCCAGATATAATATTATTGTCTGTTTGCCACTCTGTGCCAGTCCAATTAAAACCTTCAAATTCTCCATTGCATTTCCCAGTAATTAAATATAAATTATTATTTTTGTAAAATGTATTTGGCTTTGAAAATGATGGCGATGTAATTGATAATCCATTTACAATATTAGTATCGGTTTGCCACTCTGTGCCAGTCCAGTTAAAGCCAGTAAATCCGCCTGTTTGGTTTCCAGAAATTAAATACAAGATATTGTCTTTTTCAAATATTGTTGGTGCTGAATTTTCGCCAATATCTCCTAAATCTTTATTTATATTATCAACATACCATGATTCATTATATAAACTAATATTTTCTCCATTATTTAGAGTATAAGAAATATTAAATAAATCCTCATTTGCAGACCAGTTTAAAGCAAAATTTTGAGTATATTGCTGTGGCAAATAAATTGTAATTATTGGCGGGGTTGTGTCAATTGTAAATAAAATAGATTTTGAATTTTTATTATCCATAATATCTTTACAATAAAAAGTAATATTGTGCTGTCCATCTGTCATTGAATCATTAGAAGCATTATAATAATGTCTTATCATATCATTTTCCAAAAATTCTTCACTCTCTTTAAACATCCAATCACTTTCAACTCCATCTAAACTATACTTGAACTCATGAGGATTGTCATCATCTGCTGTTATATTAAACAATATGGAATTTGTATTATATGTTTTATTTTCAGGGGATAAAATTGTAATTATTGGTGGAATTGATGTATCAATTGCAAAAGAGACAGTAGAATTTCCAATATTTCCAGCAGAATCATTGCAGTAAAATGTTACATTAAATTCTGTATTATCTGTCATTGATTCATTTTCATCATTCCAATTACCAGATGAATTAGTTAAAGAATAATTATCGATTCCTTTATTAAAAGAATACCAGCAGGCATATGGATAAATATCATTTACTGTTGCATTAAACCAGATTTCTATAATTGAATAATTTCTTGATTTTGGAGATAAAATAGTTAGTGTTGGCTTTATTGTGTCAATTGTAATATTTATAGCAGTTGTATTATAATTTGTTGCATTGTCATAACTTGTAGCATTAATTGTATAATTTCCATCTGCTGAAACACTTAATTTAATAATATTAGTTCCATTTGTGTAATTTTTTGTTGAATTAATTAATGCATTTGTTGAATTAAAAATAGATATGTTTGTATAATTTAAATGAAGCTCTGTAATTGTTAAATTAATTTCAATTGTATGATTATTTAGAAAGTCCTTATTTTTTGGCTCATTTATTTTTATAATTGGCTTTGTTATATCAATAATAATATATTTTCTCTTGCTTTGATTCCAGTTTCCAGATGTATTTTGTGAAAAAACACTATAATTGAATTTATAATTTTCTATTAAATTAGTCATATTAAAATACCAATTTATCATTGAGCTATTGTCCATAGAAACATTAGTAAAACCAGATGAATTACCCCATTCAAGCAATGATTTGTTTAAATTCTCATTAGAAGTAATATTTATATAAATCCAATTATTTGGAGTAAAATTAAGAACAGGTGTTGGATTTACATATTCTATTGTTGGAGATGCAAAAATAAAAAGAAAACCTAAAACAGATAGAACAACAACACAAGATAATAATCCAATAATTGTTTTTTTCATAAAAAGTTAAGTTATTAATAAATTTATAAATTTATTTTTTAATTTAAGTTATGAAAATAATAATAAGTTCAACAGGCGATAAAATAGATGACTTGCTTGATGCAAGATTTGGAAGATGCCCTTATTTTATTGTTGTGGAAATAGAGAATAAAAAAATAAAAACAATCAATGCAATAAAAAATATTGCAATGGCACAAATGACAGGTGCTGGGATTAATGCAGCTCAGATTGTAGCAAATGAAAATCCAGATGCTATTATTACTACAAATATTGGTCCCAGAGCATTTGATGTATTTGAGCAATTCAATATTCTCATATATTGTGGAAGCGGAAAAATAAAAGATGTTATACAGGAATTTATAGATGGAAAATTGACACAAATAAAACAAGCGAGAGGAGGAATGGGTTTTGGATTTGGAAAAGGTTTTGGAAGAGGAGGAAGAAGAGCATAAAAAACTTTTGCTTCGCTATAAGAGTTAATCCAGAATATTAAATTGTTATAATTAACTAATGTTAATTTTATAGTTTTTTATACAATAAAAAAATCTTATGAATAATTTAGAAATTGCAGAAAAAGAAAATTTGATTATATCAGGACACAGAATGTGTGCTGGCTGTGGAACTCCAATAATTGTAAATACAATATTGTCTGTTGCAGGAAAAAATACAATTGTCTGTGTTGCAACTGGCTGTCTTGAAATTGCAAGTACTGTATATCCTACATCTGCATGGAAAATTCCGTATATTCACAATGCCTTTGAAAATGCATCAGCAACAATTAGCGGTGTGGAGTCCGCTTACCAGTTTTTAAAGAAAAAAAATAAAATAAGCAAAGAAATTAATTTTATTGTGTTTGGAGGAGATGGCGCCTCTTATGATATTGGCTTACAATCTTTATCAGGAGCATTAGAGCGGAGGCACAAATTTTTATATGTTTGCTATGATAACGAGGGATATATGAATTGTCTTTCTACCTCCTCACTTGTAATGACTAAAAATGGTTTAAAAAAAATAACACAAATAAAAAAACACGATGAAATTTACGCATTTGACCAAAAAACACATAATCTTGTTTTGAAAAAATGCGAAGGTGTTTTTGATAATGGAATAAAGGAAGTATTTAATTTGAAAACCTTGCATCATTCAATAAAAGCAACAAAAAATCATCCATTTTTGATTTTGAAAAGAAACGGAAGAGGCAAGACAAATACTTTTATCTGGAAAACTCTTGGCAAAATTAAAGAAAATGATGAAATTATTGTTTTAAAAAATTTAGATGATGGCGTGTCTTTTGAATTTAATTTCAAAAAAACAAAAAAAATAGATTGTAAAGTAAATTGCATAAATGAAATAAACCTGCCAAAAAAATCAAGTCCTGATTTAATGAAGTATTTAGGGTTTTTTGTTGGAGATGGATGGGTCAGAAATAAAAGAGGAGAAATTGGCTTTACTCTTCCAAAAAATACAAAAGCAAGAAATATTTTGATAAAAATTCACAATAAAATTTTTAGCAACAATAAAATGAGAATAGATAATATTTATATGACTATAACATCTGTGAATTTAGCAAGATTTATTGAGTCATTGGGTTTTGGAGTAAGTGCAAAAGACAAGACAATTCCTTCATGGGTATTTACTCTTCCCAAAAAAGAAAAAGAGGCATTTATTGATGGTTTAATTTTATCTAGCGGCTATAAAATTCGCAACAGCAACAGATATGTTTCCGCAAGTTTGAATCTCCTTGTGCGTTTGAGACTGTTATTGCAAACAATTAATATGCGTGTTGGAAAAATCCACTGGCAGAAAAAAAATAAAGAAACAATTGTTGTTGGAAGAGAACTTTTAAAAGACCCTGTTTACGGATATATTTGCTTTAGCAAGAAAAAAAAATACAATATAAAAAAATATCCAAGCCAATATAGATACCAAAATTTTTTAATAGAAAATAATTTTTTTGAAATAGAAAAAGTGAAAAATATAAATTTAGTTGGAAGAGAGCCAACTTTGGATTTGAGAGTGGAAGAAGAGCATAATTTCATTGCTGATGGAATTGTTGTCCATAACACTGGCGCACAACGATCATCTGCAACTCCTCTTGGTGCTGCAACAACTACAACACCTGCTGGCTCAGTAAAACAGGGCAAAGAAATAATAAGAAAAAACCTGACAGAAATTGCAGCAGCGCATAGAATTGAATATATTGCACAGGCAAGTATCTTTAATTTAATGGATTTAACAAATAAAACAAAAAAAGCATTGAATTGCAAAGGACCGAGTGTAATTATTGTGCTTCAGCCATGCCCTACAAACTGGGGATTTCCAACAGACAAAACAATAAAAATTGCAAAATTAGCATCAAATACATGCTTCTGGCCATTGTACGAGATTGAAAATAGAAAATACAATATTACATATAAACCAGCAATAAAAAAACCAATAGAGGAATATTTAAAAGTCCAAAAAAGATTTGCTCATTTATTAAAACAAGAAAATAAATCAATAATAGAAAAAATACAAAAAGATATTGATGAAGAATGGAAAATATTAAATGAAAGACAAAATATTTTCTGAAATTTCTTCTAATATTTTTTTATAGTCCGGATTTATTTTTTCAACAGGAATCATTTTTATTGTTGCATCAACAAAGTCCTTTCTGTATGGTATTTTTCCAATAATAGGGATTTTATTTTTTTTTGCAAATAATTCTATTTTTTTGGCAAAACTTGTTTCAAGATCATATTTGTTTATAACAATACTGTGGGGAATGCCAAAATGATTTGCCAAATACAACACCCGTTTTAAATCATTGAGTGCAGGCGGTGTGGCTTCAGTTACAGCAAGAATATAGTCAGTATTAACCAAAGATGCAATTACAGGGCATCCAATTCCTGCGGCAGAATCTATTAAAATAATTTCTGCATTTATTTTATTTGCTATTTCCTCAGAATATATTCTTAAATTTGATACAACTTCGCCAGATGCAAGCTGTCCTAATTTGAGTTCCCCAGAGACTAGATTTACATTGTATTTTTCTCCTCTGTAAATTCTGCCGATTTCTTTTTTATCTTCGGCTATTGCATTAAATGGGCATGCAACAATACATGCCTTGCACCCAATACAAATATCTTTTACAAAAGCAGGATATTTGCCTTTGACAAAAACAATTGCATTTTGCCTACAGACAAAACTACATTTTCCACACTTATTGCATTTGCTAAAATCCCATTTTGGAATTGTCTGATAAATTGTTTTTTCTGCTTTCCTTTTTATTGAAAGCAAAAGATGGTCATTTGGACACTCTGCATCTGCATCAACAAGCATTGTTTTTTTTCTTTTTGCAAATTCAATTGCAAGAGATGTTGCAATTATTGATTTGCCAACACCACCTTTGCCGCCAGTAATTACAATTTTCATATTTATTTTTTATTTATCAATTATATCTTCAACAATATCTTTTATAGTGCTTTTTGCTGTTTTTAGTTTTCCATTTTTATAATATGTATATTCTCTTTTTTCTTCAATCAAGCATTTGAAATAATTTACAAGAGTTGCATCTGGAGAAAGAGGTGATATTTTGCACAAATCACTATTGCGCTTTATGCATATATCGTCTTTATCATATTCCTCTCCTTTTATTTTAAAAAAATCTCCTTCGCAGTCCTCTTTTCCTTTTTCCTTTGTATCTGCTTTTTGTTGTGCCTTTAGAATATTTGATTTTAATTCATTTATTTCTTTTATTTTTTTTTCCTGCTCTTCTTTTTGTTTTTTTATTTCACCACTCAATGTATCTTCAATTTTCCCTCCAATTGTAGAAAGCCAATCTTTAAAGTCCTTAATTGCATTAAATATCTTTTTTGGAAGGGATTCTTCTGTAAAACATTCTCCTTTTCCTTTATCGCAGTCCTCTTCGCATTTTTTTTTATCTTCTGGAATATCGCAATCTTCTTCGCATTTTTTTTTAGCTTCTTCACAAAATTCTTCCTCTTCTCCTTCATTAATACACTCCTTTTTTTTATCTTCACAATCAGCAAAACAAGCCGCCCCACTGCAACATTCTTTGCATTTGCCAATTGCATCTGTGCTTGCTTTTTCAACTTCGTCAAAATCTGTTTTACCAATGCAAAACCTGCTTGTTCCTGGATGATCAATATAATATTTTTCACAATTTTTCTCAAACTGAACCAAATCCAGCCAGCTTTGTCTTTGCTTTAGAGAATTTGCTGCTAATTTGTATTTGTTTCCTATGAATATTAAGTCATTTTTTTTTGTTGCATCTCTTATTGGTTTGATGTTTTTTATATCTTCTAATGCTTCAATATTCTTTATTCCTTTTTGCCAGTCCTTATAATTAATCGAATATTTATAAGAAGTGTTGTTTAAAAAATATCCTTCACTAATATATTTTATCATTCCCGACACTGCATTTTTAATATCGCTTTCTAATTGCACATTAACCTGCTGTCCTTCTGCATCTGCTCTTGTTTTCAAAATAGAAAATACCCCTATATTTTCATTAATTGCAACAGCATCATCTAAAAAATCATTGTCAATTGCAGAAAACTTTGATCCATCTAAATCAGCATTAAATACCATGTAAGATGCGATATTCCCTATTGTTTTTAGTTTTTTAATATCATCGTCATCTAAATCTAAATTCTTATATATTTTATCTATCTCTCTGTCTTTGCAATAATTTGTTCCATAAGTATCAAGACCTGCTTCTTTTGCTAATTTCTCAACAAGTCCTTCATCGCAAATATAGAAATAATCCCTTTTTTTGTCGCACATAAGCAAATTATAATTATCTTTATATGTTGTCTCTTGCGGGCATTTTTTGTATTCAATTGCAGATGCCTCCATTGAATTCATTACATTGAATTGTGTTTGCGACTTTAATGCATAAGTGTAGTCAATTTTTGCTTTAAAGTCAAAATCATCTTTTGTGATTAATTTGTCGCTCTCCTCAGGTGCTAGTTGCAGTCGGCAGGAATAAACAGGACCAACATTACTTGAAAAACACCTGCTGCTTATTCCACTCATTCTTACTTTGAATTTATTGTTTCCCTTGCATTCTTTTTCATCAATCTGGCAATCTTCTTTTAACAAGGCACATCCAGGTTGGTCTGTATGCACAATAAATTGCTTTGGAATATAAACATAAAAATTATTTATCCTGACCGTTCCTGTATCAAAATTAAGAGGAGATATTATAAAAACAAATGGCGTATCTGCACTAATTGGCAAAAACGGCTGCGTTTTCATAGAAACAGAAATTGGCCCTGATGCAGAAGTTGTCTTCATATTATCTGTTTTTAATTTTTCTTCCATTGCAAGGTCATCATAATATTTTTTACTTACAACAGATAATATCCCGATTGTCTCCATTGAATAATCATAGACCACTTTTCCGATTATTGTAAATGAACCAGTGCAGGAAGCGGGCATTGTTATGTGATAATTGATAAGTTTTGGCTGTTTTGGCTGGATTTGTTTCATTTTAGAGACGCCCTCTAAATTGACTTTTGCAAGATCTGACTCACTCCATTCCAATAGATCGTCTTGTGGCAGCCAATCTGCTGCCCATTCATGCTCTTTTGCCCATTTGCCCATCCACCAGACCTGATTTGGAATATAGACAACAAAGCGTACATTTCTTGCTGGCTTCTCGCCAAAATTCTCCAAAGTCAGATGCCCTCCTCCACTCTGACCAGAATAATATGTAGGTAAATATGTCTTCATTTCAGTAATGCGTAACGCCTTTGCCTGCACTTCTTCTGATTTATCTACATCTTTTTTCAAAAAATAATTTTGGTACCATTTTGTCGGGTCTGTCAAAATAAGCATAGTGCTGTTTAATCCCTTCATAATTGGCTCTAATATTGGATCTAAATTTGTTGTATAGCTTGAAGTTGCCATATCTCCTAATTGTATTAATTGAGCAAAATGCGGATAAATAAAATATATGATTGTAAAAAATACAAGTAGGTTTGCAATAAACCCAGCGAGTTTTCTTTTTGGGCCCTCTGCTGGTCCTACCAATGGCTGAATAACTGCCTCAGAAATCATATATGTAATTACTACTACAACAAGCAAAAGAATAAATGTAAATGGATCAAAAATATTTAAGCCTATTACTTTATTAAAACCCCACAATATTCCTACAAAAAGACAAAAAGTAATTCCTTTTCCAGGGTCATTAAAGACAATTTTTGAAATCAACCAGCCAACAACACCAAATCCAACAGATAATAAAAAACTCACTCGTGCAAACTGCCAAAAATACATTGTGTAGATTAAAAAAAATGTCAAAGACATCCAGTAATCATGGCCTAAAAAACTGCTTATTCGTTTATGCTTTCCTGTAAAGCCAATTACTTTGCCCCTTGCTTTTGTTGCCCAGTGTTTAAGGCGAGTTTTGCTAAATAATTTGCCAATTGGATTAATATGTTTTACTACTTCTTTTCTCTTTTCTACTTTTTCTACTTCTTTTTGTTTTTCCTCTTCACTGAGATTTTTTGTTCTTTCTTCTAATTCTTTCTCTCCTATTGTTTTGCCAGGTACTCCCACTGCCCCAGAACGAATAAGTTTTTGTTGCCTTTCTTCTTCATCTATGATTATAGGGTTTGCTTCTCTTAATTGTTTTTGCAAGCTCACCAATTCTTGATCACTTTCTTGTTCAAGGCCTTTCCAGTTCTGTGTTTCATATTGCAATAATCGCCTGTAAAGATTATTATAAACTTCTACTACTTTGTTTTTTTTCTTTCCTCTTCCTCGTCCTGTGCCTGAACGCGGGACGCCTTGTAGTTGAATAGTAATTGGCTGATTAGTTGGAATAGTTATATTATCTACTCTTCCATCAATATCATCTTTTGTAGCTGTGAAAGAATAAGTATCTGAAGGAAGATAAAAAATATATTCTCCATTTCCTTTATCCTTTCCGCTTGCAACTCTCTCTAAATCTTTATAAGCTCCAACAGAAGCATTTGGTTGTGGATTATTATTGGCATCCGCTACAGTTACTATTGCTTTTATTTTTCCTCTTGTTTCATGAACCTTATCTGTTATGCTACCTGGAACGGATTTTACCCTTTGCGCAAATTTTCTAAATCTACCAACTCTTGGATTTTGCGAATCATCTTGTTGCTGATTGTTTTCATCATTTCCATCATTTGGATTATCATTATTTTGTTCATCAGCCATATTTTAATTATTATTTTTCATTATGTAAAAAACTATATAAAATAACTCACTTTCATTGCATTTGCACCGCATTATTTAATAACATAATAAATTCCCTGCCAACGCCTTTTTGATTAATAATCTAATTAATCTTAGTTTGAATAATTCTCTTTGAGCAGTATCAGAAGAAAATCCAAATAAATTAGCACACTCTTTTGTTGTTATTCTTTGATTTTTCCCGATATATTCCATTATTTCTTTAATTTGAATTTCAGGATAAATTTTTGAATCTGTATTTGCTTTAATGTGATTTGTCAAATTCTCTATTGTGTTTTTTTTAATATCAATGTCAATAATTTTGCCTTTGTCAGAGATGCCAATATAAACAGTGCCTCTGCCGGAATTTGCAAATGCAGAAATTGTCTCTCCAATTTCTTTTAATAGTTTTAGAGATTCTTTAAATTCTGTATTTTGATTTTCTTGTTTGTTTAGCTTATTCATATTTTAATTTAATTACCTTAACTCCGCCTTTTAGTGACTATATTTAGTTCAGATATTTCATCTAACTCTTTAACTTTTGGTATTTTAGTAATTATGTTTTTCCTTTTCCATATCAAGATTATACACTCACACTATACTTTGCAATTAGTCCTATCGTGGTTATTTATAGTTCAATTTGGATTTCCTCAACAAGTTTTCGATTGTACAAAAATATAAAGAGATAAAAATAATATAAATATATAATATATAATCAAAATCTTAAATAATGCGAAAATAAAATGTGTGTCGCATCAAATAAAAAGAGTTACTATAAGATAAGAACTTATTGGTTGATAATATTGAGCAAATACCTCGTATGTGAAAAATAGAATTATCTGTTTTGATGATTAATTTACTTAACAATTTAAAATTACACTCATTTATTTTTTTTATTATAAAAATAATATGTTTAATTATCGCCAGCCAATTGTTTGTATTTTAGCTCATGTAGATCATGGAAAGACAACATTATTGGACTATATAAGACATAGTAGTATAGCGAAAAAAGAGGCAGGAGGAATTACACAGCATATCGGCGCATCTGAAATCAAAAGACAGGCGCTATTGAGGTTGTGCTCTAAATATATAAAAAATATTGACTTTTCTGGCGTATTGTTTATTGACACACCCGGACATGAAGCATTTTCTTATTTAAGGCAAAAAGGAGGAGCACTGGCAGATATTAGCATATTATTAATAGATATTACAGAAGGCATAAAGCCACAGACAATTGAATGCATTGAAATTTTGAAGAATAATAAGACGCCTTTTTGCATTGCAGCAAACAAAATTGACAAAATTCCTGGTTGGGTTTCTCTAAAAAATGCTTGCTTTGAAGATGCATTTAAAGCACAGGAAAAAAATGTAAAAAATGATTTTGAAATAAAACTCTATAAATTAATAGGGGATTTGACTCAATATGGTTTTAATGCAGATTTATATTCAAGAATTACATCATTTGAAAATACAATTTGCACAATTCCAATTAGTGCAAAAACAGGAGAAGGGGTTTCTGACTTAATAAGTATCGTTGTCGGGTTATCTCAAAAATATTTAAAAAAAAATTTAGAAACAAACAAAACAAAATCAAGGGGGGAAGGGGTAATAATAGAGGCAAAAGAGACGAAAGGAGTAGGAAGAACAATTGATGTAATTTTATATAATGGCATTGTCTCTAAAAAAGACATTATTATTGCAGGAACCAAAGATGAGCCAATTGTATCAAAAGTAAAGACGATTATCAAAGAGCAATTAGGCGAAAAGCAAAATATTTATTGCAATTATGCTGAGGCGGCGAGTGGCATTAAAATATCTGCTGCAAATGTTGACCAGTTATGTGTTGGATTTCCAGTTGTATTCATAAAAAATAAATCAAATTTGGAAAATGAAATTCAATTAATAAAAAGCAAAATAATCAATGAGTTGTCTATAAAACAAGATGACAATGGTGTTATTGTAAAGGCAGATACAATCGGAAGCATACAAGCATTGTGCGGGATATTAAAAAACAAAAACATAAAAATCAAATCAGCAGATATTGGATTTGTAAAAAAACAAGATATTTTATTGTGTGAAGCAACAGAAGACAAATACAAGGTTATTTTTGCATATAATGTAGATGTTGATGAGGATATTAAAATTCTTTCCAAGCAAAAAAAAATACAAATTTTCAAGGAAAAAATAATTTACAATTTAATTAAAAAATATGATGACTATATTGATGACTTAAAAAAACAACAAAAAGAAAATCTTGAAAAACAAATAATATTTCCATTTAAAATAAAATTACTTGATGGTTGCATTTTTAGAAAAAACCATCCTTTTATTGGGGGCTTTGAAATACTTTGTGGTGTTGCAAAAAATAATGCTCAATTAATGGATGAAAATGGAAGAAATGCAGGAAGAATAGAGCAAATACAGATAAATGGAAAAACGCGAAGCACAGCACAAACAGAAGAAAAAGTTGCAATTAGTTCAAATCATTTCAATTTTGAAAAAAACATAAAAGAAAAGCAGGTCTTTTATTCTTTTTTAAATAATAAAAATATTGAATTATTAAAAGAAAAAATAATGCAAGAGTCGGATTATTTATCCAAAGATGAAAAACAGGCATTAGAAGAAATAGAGGAAATTAAAAACAAATCATCATAAATAAATATGAAAATCGGAGCACTTATTAGTGGCGGCAAGGACTCTTTGTTTGCCTTATATTTGATGAAGCAAAAACACAATATTCCCTGCATAATTACAATAAAGCCATTATCAGATGAGAGTTATATGTTTCATCATCCAAATATCAATCTTGTAAAGGCACAAAGTAAATTAATGAAAATTCCATATATTGAGAAAACAACCAAAGGAAAAAAAGAAGAGGAATTAAATGATTTGGAATTATTGATTAGACAGGCAAAAGAAAAATTTAATATTGACGGAATTTGCTCTGGGGCAATACAAAGCAATTACCAGAAAACAAGAATAGAAACCTTGGCAAAAAAACTTCAATTAAAATCGTTTGCACCGCTTTGGAATAAAGATCCATTAAAATTATTAAATCAAATGCTTGATAATAATTTTGAAATAATAATTACCTCTGTTGCAGCACAAGGACTTGATGCTGATTTTTTGGGAAAAAATTTAAGAGACATATTGCCTGATTTAATTAAATTAAATAAAAAATATAAAATCCATTTAGCAGGCGAAGGAGGGGAATTTGAAACATTTGTCATTGCCTGTCCTTTATTTAAAGGCAAAAAAATTTTGATAAAAAATTATAAAATAATCACTGAAAAAAAACAAAATAGTGCAAGATTAATTATTAAGAAGTGGCTTTAAATGAGCAGTTGAAGAAATTAATTTTTTTGGTTTATTTTTATCTTTAATTCTGACAATATATGCCCTTCCCCTTTTTCCGATTATACTGCCGCAAACACCATAATATCTTGGATGAGGTGTTGCTTTTTGCACAGAAGAATTTATTTTAATAATTACTTTATCATCAATATTAAATTTTCTCATCTTCTCTGTAATTGTTGTTTTTACTTTATGCCTAAAAAGTCGTCTTGTTTTATTGCGAAAGCCCCTAGATCTTCTCATAATAGTTATGTAATTATTTTTATTGTATAAACAATAAAATAATACAATAAAAAAGCTTAAAAATTTTCCGCAAATGTCATTAACAAATATTATTTGATTTTCTATAATTTATCCTATATATTAAAAATATATTATGATGAAAAAATATTACTAATCAAAATTGATGTATTTGCTATATCACCATAGTATTTTCCAAATAAATTACTTATTGTTTGATTCATATCTAAAATTTGTCTCCACATTTTTAAATCAGATAGAGATCGTTTAGTCGTCTTGTTATTTCAAGATAGTGTGCCAATTCCTTATCAAGCATTTCTTTGACATAATTAATGCCACCGAACATAAATGATGAAATTGTTAAAGTTCTTTGACCTTTTGTTGTTTGAACAATGTATTTTATTTTCTCTTCGTAATACCTGTATTTGAAGGAGTTATAAATTCTGCATAATAATTCCATTTATTGAAGAAGAAATTAAATTTATGTTCTGTCAAAAATATGTTTTGTCCGGGTAAATTACAATTGCTTATAATTGCAGAACAATTTGTATTGCTAATAGGACTTCTGTTTTTATCAGATATGCAAACAATAATCTACCTATGTAAGACCATTTCAAGTTTCTTTTGAGTTTTCTCTCAAAGATTAGGCATCAAATTCAAGGATTAAAATAATAAAAATCAACAGGCAAGTTTTTGAGTTTGGAATTACATTTATTTTTCAGACTATTAGTTGCAATCAGCTAAAACAATTGCTTGCCTTACACTTTTGCTCTATCAAACTTGTATTATACAAGAGTCTTAAATCTATTTTTGGGGCATGCTTCGAACTTAGATGCTTTCAGTTCTTATCATTTAAAGCGTGGCTACCCAGAGGCCTTGTAAGACCACTGGTTCACTATTGGCTTCGGTTTGATGTTCCTTTCGTACTTTCCAAACCTTACCCTCAGATTTTAAACACTTCCAACAGATAGCAACAGAACTGGCTCGCGCCGTTCTAAACCCAGCTAATGATCCTCTTTAATGGGTGAACACCCCCACCCTTGGCTGCTTATGCACAACCAGGATGAGAAAAGCCGACAGCGGAGTAGCAAGCCTCAAGGTCGATATGAACTCTCGCTTGAGACAACACAATTATCCCCAGGGTAACTTTTTTGTCATCCATGTGCCTCAAAAGAAGGCAACATGGGTTCGCTAAGCCACACTTTCGTGTCAGGATTCATCGTTGATCAGAATCCTATCAGGCATCCATTTACCTTTGCGCTTTTTAGCGGATTTCCGTCCCGCTTAAGGATACCATTGGGCACCTCTGATAAATTTTTAGAGGTGTGCCGCCCCAGCCAAACTGCCCATCAATTGGTGTTTTCTGCCTTAACAGAATAAGAAATACATTTCCTAATGAGTAGTGTTACACTTTTGACTAAAATTTCTCCCGGAAAAGAAATTCTAAACATCTCCTACTTACTCTATGCATTAAGAGATATAATTCAACAACAGACTGCAGTAAAGCTCCATGGGGTCTTCGCTTCCCGTTGGAAGTCTTTGGACTATGCACCAAAATATTAAGTTCGCCGGATTCCATCTTGAGACAGTGGAAAACTCGTTATTCTATTCATGCAGGCCGACATTTAATCGGCAAGGGATTACGCTACCTTAAGCACTTATTTCCTATATTACTATAGGTGTGGACTATATCTTCCCAGTAAGATAAAAATTATCTTATGGGTCTGGCGTATAGTCTCTGAGGATCCTATTGGTTTATATATTATTCAAAATATCATCTAACTTATAGCGTCTTTGCTTTCCTTTATTGTTCATCAAAAATGCTTTTTTTATTAGTTCTTTGAATTTTTTTTTATCCTGATGCTCTTTTTGCTCTAATGCTTGGACAATTTCTTCAAATTTCTTAAAATCATTCCATTTCGTAAATAACTTATATTTATTAAAGAAAGGAATTATTTTTTCATTTAATTGTCTTCTATTATCTACAAGAAATAAAGATTGTTCTTCTTGTCCGGGTTTTTCAATCACTCTTCCACAATTCAATGTTTTTCTAAATATTTCAAGCAACTCTTTATGTTCTTTTCTTTGCGTTACTTGAAAAAAAGGATCTAAAACCCATCCAAATTTTGCTGTTTTTTGATTCTTTATAGATACATTAAAACAACATTCGCCATCAGCAAATCCAGCTAGATAATATCTTAATTCTCTTCCTTTTTTAGGAAAAGTATATTTTATTTTTTTTTCCATTCAAATAAATAATTATATTATTTTTAAATTTTATTTAATTTTTCTAAAAAAAATAACCAAATAGTTTCCTGCTGATCGTCCTCATATTTGAAATTGTCCCTTACTGAGGATTCAAATATATAGAGGATTTCCAGCATATGGCCAGATTTAAAGACAACCTAATTGATCGTCAGAGTTACGACCGCCGTTTGCCAGTCCTTTAACCCGTTGAACCGGGCGTTCAGATACTGGTACTGGGCAAGAATCAATGGCTATACTAACCTTTTCAGGTTTGCAGCCATCTATGTTTTTAATAAACAGTCGGGCTTCCCTTTTTATTGAAACCTACAATTCCATACTGAAATATAGATTATAGGCACCCTTTCTACCAAAGATACAGGGCTAATTTGCTGAATTCCTTAAGATGGATTAATTCCGAAACACCTTGGATTTTTCATCCAGGGGCACCAGTAATGGTTCTTGGTACGATTGATAAAAAACAATATTATTTCCTTTTTATGAAATCCAGAACTTTAAACAAAGTTTGCATAAGCAAACCCATTCATTCTTTCTTCTGGTTCTCGTGATTACCACATTTCCCAGAATTATAAATTTAGTACAAATTATTCATTTGTATTGTTTTATCCCGAATTGTTGGAAATAATTTAACGTCGCCGCAATTTTTTATCAGTAGACGAATATTTACGCCTTTCCCTTTCTCTTGGCATTCATTTGAATGCAAAATTAGGATCGACTAACTCTCGGTTGACGAACATTGCCGAGAAACCCTAGCCCTTTCGGTGATGAGGATTCACACCTCACTTACTACTACTATTACCGGGATTCTTATTTGCATGCGGTCCACAATATCTTACGACATTACTTCTGCCCACATACAACACCTTCTTACCATATTATTATTAATAAAATAATAATCAAAAGTATCGGCAAATCACTTAGCCCCGTCCATTTACGACGCCATTGTCCTAGATAGGTGAGCTATTACGCTTTCTTTAAATGATGGCTGCTTCTGAGCCAACATCCCTATTGTCTGCGGACAAAGACAATCTTGATTTACACTATGGTGATTATTTAGGGGCCTTAACTTTTGTCTGGGTTGTTTCCCTTTTGCGGATTGAGATTACCCCTATCCACTCACTCCTGTTTTCAACAATAATAATAGATTCGGAGTTTGACAAAATGCCGAAAGATTTCTCTCCCAAACACTTAATCAGTATCTCTACACTATTATTTATTTTCAACAAGGCTGGCCTACGGGCCATTTCAGAAGGAACCTGCTATTGCCGGACTCGACTGACATTTCACCCCTATTCCCAGATCACCCGAGGGCAATACACCAACGGCAGCGGACCTCCATGCAGCTTTCGCCACATTTCATCCTGTCCAGGAATAGATCGTCCGGCTTCAGGTAGTTTTCAAGTGATTAACAACGCACTTATCACACGCACTTTTCTCATCATAAAGATTGCAAAAGATTTGCTTTCGCTATGGCTTCATACTTATTTAGTACTTAACCTCACCACTTAAAAACACTCCCCGGCTCGTTTTTCAAAACGAAAACTTTTATTACATAATTTCAGGTTCTTTTCATTTCCTTTTACAGATACTTTTCAATTTTCCGTCACCGTACTTGTACGCTATCGGACTTCAATAATATTTAGATTTAGAAGCTTTTGACTCCTATTTTCCTTCATAATTTTCAATATAAAGTACTCTTATTTGTGCTTTTCTTAAATTTTTACCTACACGGGGCTATCACCCTCTATGGCATCTCTTTCAAGAGAATTTAAGTTCAAATTCAAGAAAATATGCACAAAGCACATCTCAAAACCATATCGCTATGGCAGATTCACCCTGATCTGTTTCGCTTTCGATCGACTTTACTTACGAAATCTCTATTGATTTTTTTTCCTGCAGGTACTAAGATGATTCAATTCCCTGCGTTATTTCTTCCAAAAGGAAGTTATTGCTAATCAGCATTCCGGAATCTGCGGATCTTAGAGTGCATGCCTCTCCCCACAGCTTATCGCAGCTTGCCACGCCATTCATCATTTTTGAAGCCAAACCATCCATTATGTAATTTATTTAAATGCAATTCCAAATTACTCAACTTGCCTATTGATACGCATTGCATAAAATTTGACTTTATATATTTAATTAAATTTTTATGCTTGTAATATTTTCAAATTTAATTTTGAAAACAATTATCTATAAAAAATATTTTTTTAAATGTTTGTTCTTTAAAAAATTTAAACAGAATTTTATCTTTTGCTTAATTGAATTTTTCTTCTTGCTCCTCTTCTTGATGCAGATGGTTTGCTTGTTTCATTTCTCCTTGAATCAGTTACAAGAAAATTTTTATTGTAATTATTGAAAATTTGTTTTATTTTATCAGTTTTGTTTAATTGAACAATACCACGGCAAAGTGCCTGTCTTGCTGCATCTGTTTGCCCAGTAATTCCGCCGCCTTTGATTGTAATAATTACATCATATTTTGAAATAATATTTGGCTTCAACAAAAGCGGTTCCTTTAATTTTAATTGCAGCAAATATGGTTTTATATTGTCAAGCAATATTTTGTTTATTTTTATAATTCCATCACCCTTTTTAAATACTGCTCTTGCAATAGCTCTTTTTCTTTTGCCGTTGGTGATTAATAATTTTTGTCTTTTTTTCATATTTATTGTTACATAATATTTAATTATTTAAATTTTGTTATATTATTTTATATATCTTTCTAATATACTTTTTTATGCAAAAAAAACTTGTTGCTTTGATTTTATTGGTCCTGGTTTGTTCTGGTTGCACTTATAATACAAAACCAAAAACAATAGACCTGCTTAAAGTTGATTCATTAAATGTAATTCCTTCTGGTGACTTAAATACAAATGACTATGCACAAATCAGAATGAGAATTACAAATACCGGACACAGCCCTGCTAATTTGACATTAGAAGAAAGAAAAATAAAAAGATATAATTTGTGGGGGCAAACAACAGGCGAACACATTTTCCGCGAAGGAAACACATGGTTTAAATGGGATTATAAAAAAGGAGAAAGACAAATTTTATCTTATGCAGAATATGTAATGGAAGATGCAGGCGATGTAGTTACAATCATAAAATCAGACAGAACAGAAGAAAAATATGAATTAAAAGATGAATTCATTACTTTGATTGGCAATAAATATAAAAAAGGAGATGAATTGAGTAAAAAAACAAAAATAGAACTTGCAAAAGAAAGTCATCTTCCAGAAAAAATAACAGACAAAGAGTTTAAAGCAGATTCTGTATTTACAAGGCATTGCGGAAATTTGTATGATATAAAGGAATTCAGTATGTATCCTCCGACTTATGATATTGAACTTGGAAAATCAGAAGAAATAATTGATATAATTGGCGAAGATAAAAATGAATACAGCAGATCTGTCATTGTAAAAAGATATATTACACTTAATCCAAAAGATAGTGTTGAACTTGTATGGGCTATTCAAGCACCTTCAAATAAAGAAACAATGGGGCTTATGCAACCCTGCAAGTTTGGATTTAATGTAAAATATAATGCTTTTGCAAAAAGCGAGGCAAATATTTATTTTGTAAATCCTATAGAAATTATTCAGGGCTCAATTGCTGATGAAGAAATTAAAATTGAAGGAACAACAGTCAGGACTTATGGACCTCTTGAAATTAAAATAGACACAACAGCACAACAACCAATAAAATCATCTATTGATGACAAAAGCAATAGATTTACTTTAAAATTAATTATTTTAAATAAAGGGGCAGGAATTGGACATATAAAATCATTAAAATTAAAACTAAATAAAGATTATAACTATGTTTTCCAAAATATAGGGGATGATGAATTTCATTGTGATTTTGGAGAGACAGAAAAAACAAGTGAATTGAGTATAAATAAAAATAATCCTGTTGTTTTAAATAAATTAAAAATATACAGAGGCAAAACATCGCAAATAAGCTGTACCCTTACTGCACCAAAAGTAAATTTGGTTGAACCATATAGATTTATAGCAGAAGCAGATTATGATTACATAATAGAAGGTCAGCTAAATATAAAAACAAAGCCAGATGAAGAAATTTAGAGATAAGAATAATAAAAAATATATTTACAATGAAAAAATATATTGCTGTCTTTCTGGAGTGCCGCAAACATTTAGCCATTTAAATGTAGCAATTGATGCGAGCAAAACAATGCTCTACAAGCACATCAAAGAACTCGAAGACATGGATGTCATAAAGGCACGACAGAAGGATTCAAACTAACAGATACAGAGGATAGCGGTATTATGATAAATAAAACAGAATTAATAGAAAAACTGCAAGATATTGAGTGGGAGGATTTTGAAGTAAAAGAAGCCAAATCAGAAATCCCTAAAAGCAGTTGGGAAACAGTAAGTGCTTTTTCTAATACTGCGGGGGGCTGGCTGATTTTTGGAGTAAGAAAAAAAGGAAAGCGTTATGAAATTATAGGCGTAAAAAATGCTGAAAAAATTGAACATGATTTCAATTCACTTCTTAGAAATGGATTAAAATTCAATAAAAAGATAGATGTTAAATCAAAAAAATATCATATTGCAGGAAAAACATTTCTTGCATTTTATATTCTTCAGAAATCGCCAAGAGATAAACCTGTTTACTTTAATAATCAAAAGAATACATTTATCAGAACTGGAAGTGGCGACCAGAGAGCAACACAAGAAGAGATAGATTCATTCCACAGACTCGCGTCTTTTGAAGAGAAAGATAAAGAAAAAACAAAGTATCAGTTTAAAAATTTAGACGCTGAAACAATTAAAAGCTATAGAACGCTGTTTAACAACCTCAATCCAGGCCACCGTTACAATGTTTTATCTGATGAAGAGTTCCTTCACAAAATTGGTGTTCTTAGAGAGGATAAAGTAACTTATGGAGGATTGCTGGTGTTTGGAAGAGAAGATATTATAGCAGAGGATTTAGTAAATTAATGCACACAGATTATTTCAGCCAAGCAAATCCCAGAATCAGGGTTTTTAGTGACAGGTTCGAATTCTTTAATCCCGGAGCATTGCCAAAAAAGATTGAGTTTATTCTAAAAGAAGATTTTTCTCTTCCAAGAAATCCAATTATCGCGAAGATATTCAGATTTGTTAAATTTTCAGAAAACATTGGAAGCGGATTCCATAAAATATTTAATGGCTGGAAAACACATAAAGAGAAATCTTAGAGCTTGTAGAGAACAATCCTCAACTCACTGCAGAAGAAATAGCGGGACACATAGATATCACAGTCCATGGAGTGCGCTACCACATAAAAAACCTGAAGAAGAAAAAACTGATAAGAAGATTTGGAGGAAGCAAATCTGGTTATTGGGAGGTAATAAGGTGACATCCTACTCGCATTCAAGATTGGGGACTTTTCAGCAGTGCAGGTATAAGTACAAACTGCAATATATCGATAAGGTAAAAGTAGATGTCCCTACAACGATTGAGGCTTTCATGGGCGCATTAGTGCACAAGATTCTTGAGAAACTCTACAAGGACTTGCAGTTTCAGAAACTCAACACAAAAGAAGAACTACTTAATTTCTTTGAGAATGAGTGGGAAAAGACATGGGATGACAACATTCTCATCGTAAAGAAAGATTACACTAAAGATAACTATAAAGAGATGGGCAAGAAATTCATCTCTGATTATTATGATCATTACAAGCCATTCAACAGCTGGAGGACAATAGGTTTAGAGACAGAAGACAAGTTGCCTTTAGACAATGGCAACCAATATCATATCAGGATAGACAGGCTTGCTTGTGATTCTAACAGCACATATTATGTATGTGATTACAAGACGAACAATAAATTAAAAGCTCAGGAAGAGCTTGATGAGGATAGGCAGCTTGCCATGTACTCATTATGGGTCAAGAACAATTTCAAGGATTGTAAAACAGTGAAGCTGGTCTGGTATTTTCTTGCTTTTGATAAGGAGATGGTTTCTGAAAGGAGTAAAGAACAGCTCAAGCAGTTGAAAATAGAAACTGAACAGATTATCAAGGAAATAGAGTCCTGTGTTGAGTTTCCTACCAATGTTACTGCTCTTTGCGATTGGTGCGTGTATAAACAGATGTGCCCTTCCTGGAAGCACGAGTATGAACTCAAAGAGAAAACGCCAGAAGAGTTCAAGGATGATGACGGCGTCAAGATGGTTAATGAATATGCAGAGATTGATACTAAGGAAAAAAAGCTCAAAGCAAGGAAAGAAGAACTGAAGAATCAGCTCATAGTATTCGCAGAACAAAAAGGCGTAGATGCAATCTTCGGAACTGAGAAAAAAGTTTCTGTAAAACCATATCTTAAAGTTACTATTCCAGAAGACAAAGCAGGATTCATAGAACTGCTGAAAGAAAAAGGAGTTTATGATGAAGTGAGCATGATAAGCTATCCAAGACTCAACTCAATGATACTCAAGAAACAAATAGATCCAGAAGTCATAGAAAAAACAAAAACAGAAAAGGATTATAGAATATCATTATCTAAGAAAAAAGCTAAGGGGAAGAATAAAAATGTCAGTTTAGGTTTTGAACAAAAATTATGGCAGCGACAGATAAACTAAGAAACAATATGGATGACAACACTGATAAGAGAATAGTTGGCGAGTTAATCGATTTAATAGGTACAATAGGTCTTGGCGATGAAGAAAGTAAGAAAAAGATATTCTAGGAAGATTCTACGAGTATTTTTTAGATTAGTTTGCAGATGCAGAAGGAAAGAAAGGCGGACAATTTTACACTCCACGATCAATTGTCAGGGTTTTAGTTGAAATGATGCTTCAACCATACAAAGGTCGTGTTTATGATACTTGTTGTGGTAGTGGTGGATGTTGTCCAGTCAGAAAAGTTGTTACAGAACTTAAGGAAAGATTGATGAGGTTCAATTTACGGACAGGAAGCAACCCTACAACCGATAAGCTTTGCAAGATGAATTAGCAATAAGAGGAATAGACAGAGATATTAAGATAGGGATGTATTCCATAATGATCAGCATAAGAATCTGAAAGCAGATTTATTATTGCAATCCTCTATTCAATATTTCTGAATGGGAGGAGAACATTTGCGGGAAGACATAAGAGGGAAGTACGGTGTTCCCCAGTTGGAAATGCTAACTTTACATAGGTGCAACACATTATCTACTATTTGGCACCTCATAGAATATCTAGTTTTGTTTTAGATAATGGTTCTAGAGTTCTAATACTTCAAATAAAGGTGAGATTAGAAAGAATATTGTTGAACTGACCAAAATTATCCTTTGGATACGATATTTATTAATTCAATAATATCTTTATTATTCAATGCTTCATCTTCTGTTATAAATTCATTGTTTTTTTTTATTAATACTTTTTCTGCATTTATTTTTTTTAATTTTAATAGATCTTCAATTGTTGAACCAAAAAAAGATATTTTTTCGGTTTTATCTCCAATACTCAAAAAAATGGTTTTCATTAAATCAAAAAAATAGAATTTATTTATTATTTATCAACTAATTTTATTTCTATATTTACTGAATCAGGTATTTCGAGGCGCACTATATTTTTTAAAATTCTTTCATTCATACTAATGTCAATTATTCTTTTGTGAATGCGCATTTCCCACCTATCAAAAGTAGAAGTGCCATCTCCTGATACTGCTTTTCTTGTTACTATTTTTAATTTTTTTGTTGGGATAGGAATTGGTCCTTTTATATTTCCGCCTAATTTTTCTGCAAGGTCTTTTATTTTATTTGAAACTTCATTTATTGTCAAAATTGAATTACTTGAAATTTTTAATCGTGCTATTTGCATATTTGTATATTATTGCTTATATTTAAAAAGTTTTCAATCCTTTTGAATAATTATATATTATGGCAAAAGAATTTTACTTTAGAGGAAAAACAATTGATGAATTAAATAATTTGTCAATAAAGGATTTTTCAAAATTATTAAAGTCCCGCCAGACAAGATTAATAAAAAGAGGCATAAAAAAAGAAGAAGAAAAATTTATTGAAAAAGTAAAAAAAGCAAAACAAAATGATTTTATTAAAACACATTTAAGAAATATGCCTGTTTTGCCTTGTTTTATTGGGAAAAAAATAGGTGTTTATCAGGGAAAGGAATTTAAGGCGATTATAATACAAAACGAAATGCTCGGACACCGACTTGGAGAATTTACACTTACAAGAAAAAAGACAGTGCATTCCGCAGCCGGGCTTGGAGCCACAAGAGGAAGCAAATTTGTTGCAAAGAAATAATAGTTGGGATTTGATTTATTCTTCTCTTAATTGCTCTGTTGCTTTGCACATATTATTTAATTGGTAAAGACAATATCCAATAAAAGAAGTTTTAATCCACAATTCGGCTACATAAACATTTTTTAGCTCAACAATTTCAATGATTTTTGAATGTTTTTCTTTATTTTTTCAACACTTTTTATTTGTTTTGTATGAACATCACAGCCAAATCCAATATCTTTTATAAAATCATATTTTTTGAAGATTTCAACATCAGCAAAATTTTTATTTGCAAATTCAAAATCCAGTTGATATATTTTAAAGTCCAGAATTTCCGGATAAATTTTTGAATATTGCCATAGTAAATATACATTTCAATATATGCATTTACTCCTTTTGTTGCGATTTCTATTGAATTTTTTGCAATTTCTATTTCATCAGGATGTGTTGGAATTGCAGGGTTGTCTATTTGAATAAATCTGCACCTGCTTTTACAAGTTATTTTAATTCTTCATTTATTGCTTCTGCAAGTTCATAAATTGCTTCTTCTTTGGTTTTGTAAAATTCATTTTTTGATAATTGACACAGAGTAAAGCATGAAATTACTGGTTTAGTTCTGGTTGTATTTTTGATGCAATTTTAATTCTTCCAAAATAATATTATTTTTTTGCTTTATTTTAGAGACAAGTTTTAGCACTTATACATATTGTCAATTATCTTATTAACCGGTCATTGGAATCTGTTTATTTTAGTGCAAAGAGATGCCAAAAAATCCTGCCAAAGTAATTGCCTATCATAGAATAATTTAATTCCTACATTTTTTTGCTCATTGAGAATTTGAGTTATGCCTTGATATATTGTTCATTATCAATATTGTTTACACTATTTTTTGCGAATCTTCTGTTTTTTTTAAATAATTTGCAAACCGGTCTGCGAGGATGACTACTGATGGTTGTTGGAATACTTTTTATTTCTTTTTAGTCATCATAATTTAAGTAAAACAAAAATTTAAAATGAGTTGTGTATTTAAAAATTATGGCACAAATAAAAAATATTTTTTTAAATGAATATTTTGAGAAAACAAGAAAAAATCCTATAAATTTATATAAAAAACATAGGATTTTCTATGTCGTAAATAAACTTTATTATGAAATCTTATAGTTTATTTACGATAAAAAATAGTTTTCAAAAAGAGTGGCAAAATACCTTCAATTAATAAAAGAAAAAATAAAAAAGCAAATTGCAATTAACTTTACTTACAATACAAATGCTATTAAGGGTTCAAGAATAACACTGAAGAGACAAAAGACATAATTGAGAATAACATCGCCCCAAATAAGTCATTGGATGATATAAAAAAACAGAAGCACATTCAAAAACATTTTAGAAATGTTTGAAAAAAACAAAAATTAAATATCTTTATTATTTTAAAATAGCACAAAAACTATTTTAGCCAAACAAAACCAAATATTGCAGAATAATTTCATAACTATCTTGTAAGTGTTGGCAATTATAATGCCCCTGACTGGCAGAATGTTAATAATTTAAAATTCATCAAGTTGAACTTGCAGCAAGAATGCATTACAAATTTGAAAAAATACATCCTTTTGAAGATAGAAATAGCAGGTTGGACGATTAATGATAAATTACATTTTGTGACACAATAAATATTCAATACTTATAATTAATTATAAAAAAATAAAATCTTATTATAGATCTCTGGAAGATGAAAATTATTTTTGATTATACAATTATACTTACAGCAAAAACATAAATTAATAAACACTATGGTTTAACTTGTTGGATACTGCGCAAATTAAAGCCGTTAGATAACATTGCAAATCGTAGGTATCCAACAGGTTTAATGTTATCCAATGGTTGAATTTACATGTGTTTTTGCTGATATCTCTAAACCAAAAGTGAACAAGTATGGGTTTAGAGATAAAAATATATAAGAAATACTTATGTCAAACAACATACTGCAATTATTAGAACAGCACAATAATTGGAGAAAAAATTGCATTAATTTAATTGCCTCTGAAAATGTAATGTCTCCAATAGCCGAGAAAATATATGTTTCTGATTTAATGCACAGATACGCTGAAGGAATGCCTTACAAAAGATATTATCAAGGACTAAAATATTTTGACAAAATTGAGGATATTGCAACTGAATTTTTTAAACAGCACTTTCAATGCGATTTTGCTGATTTGAGGCCTATTTCTGGAACTTTGGCAAATATGGCTGTGTTTAGTGCACTGGCAAAAACAGGAGATAATATTATAACATCAGGCATAGATGGAGGGGCACATATTTCACACGAAAATCCCGGAGCAGCCGGACTTCTTGGTTTCAAAATAACTCATTTTAAATTTGATCAAAATTACAATTTGGACCTAAAAGATGCAAAATTTAAAATCAAAAAATTAAAACCCAAATTTATTGTGCTTGGTGCCTCTGTAATTCCTTTTCCTTTTCCTGTTAAAGAATTAAAAGAAATATGCAAAACAACAAATACAAAAATAATCTATGATGCCGCTCATGTTTTAGGGTTAATATGCAATGGCTTTTTTCAAAATCCATTAGAAGAAGGTGCAGATATTATTACATCATCAACTCACAAAACATTTCCAGGACCGCAAGGCGGGCTTATTCTTGGAAATATTGACAATAATCTGCAGAAAAAAATAAGAAACAAGATATTTCCCGGGGTTTTATCAAATCATCATTTACATAGAATCCCCTCATTGTATATTGCACTTTCTGAAATGAAAAAATTTGGCAAAGATTACGCGAGCCAAATTATTAAAAATGCAAAAACATTGGCAGAGGAATTATATAATTTAGAATTTGATGTTTTAGTCAAAGAAAGAGGTTTTACACAATCGCACCAGGTCTTGGTTAATATGAAAAACAAAGGCGGCGGCGATTTTGTTGCCAAAAAATTAGAAGAGCAAAACATAATTGTAAATAAAAATATTATTCAAGGCGATAAATTAAATATTGCCAATCCAAGCGGCATAAGAATTGGTGTGCAAGAAATGACGAGATTTTTAATGAAGCAGGATGAAATGAAGCAAATTGCTGAATTTATAAAAAAAATAATTATTGACAACAAGGATATAAAACAGGAAGTTATTGAATTTAGAAGCAAATTTCAGGATATTGGATTTTGTTGATTAAATTAATTTATTTACAATAGTATATTTATTGTAATTGTTGATTCCCTGAATACAAACTCCTTCAACATTTGTTTTTTTAATTTCTTCAATTAAATTTGGATAATATTTAATTACTTTTTTGTTATCATCCATAAGACAAATTACTTTTTGTGGAATTTCCATACCTGGCACTTTTCATTCAAGAATTTTGCTGTTTTTTGCTCTAATACTGGAATAACTCCAATAATAATCGGGATTGATAAAGTATTTTTTGATTTTTTTATTTTTTTAATATCAAAGCAGAGCTGTGTAATTATGAATTTTGCACCTGCATCTATTTTTTTATTTCTTCGTTATTTCATTTTCTATAAGAATTGCATTAATATTCATACATCCGCCAGCAAAACAATTAATATTTTTTCTTTTATTCAAGTTGCAAATAAATTACATTAAACCGCAAGACGAAAACTCAAAAACACCTTTGGTATTTTTTGCAAGATATCCTGTAAGTGCAAGTATATTTTTAATTCCAAGAGCATAAGTAGATAAAATATCTCCTTCAATTGCAACCAAATTACTATCCCTGCAAGTAAAATACATTATTGCTGTTTTTTTATTTTCTTCAATTTTATGGTAAAGTGCAATTGGACTCATTAATGGACGAGATAAAGGCGAATCTACAATACTAAAAAAATCAATATTTACTGATTTTAATTTATCTATTTGTGCATCTAAATCAAGATTAAATGAACCACAGATTTCACTGTTTTTTTTAACTACGAGATTGCATTGACCTGTTAGATAATAACATCTAACATGGTAGTTCCACAAGATTTTTTTATTACCTATAAACTACAACAAGCAATAAAAAAAGTTAAAAATTTGCTGTATTGGCGTTTGCAAATTTTTTCATTTTTTTTAATCTGTGTAATCTTGTGTAATTTGTGGTTTCTTTTATGGCATACTGTGGTTTTTACCTCTAAAATAAAATATTTAAACCTTTATATTATTTATTTCTTATAATGATTAATTATGAAATCTTACATCCTCGCC
>NJDR01000043.1 GCA_002254415.1 Candidatus Aenigmarchaeota archaeon ex4484_52 | reverse complement strand
ACACATCTCGGTGATGACAATTCTGACAAAGTAATTATAAAAGGACAGTTATGCCTCAATGATGAAGAATGTATATCTAATTGGAGTGAATTTAAGGAAAATGATATTTTGAAACCATCTTACTTAAGTGAAAAAGACAAGAATTATGAGATTGTTATTTTCTTATTCAAGGACATACAAACCTGTATAGTTGGAGATAAATGCACTAAAAATTGTCAAAAAATATATAAGGATGGAAAAACATTTATGAAATTTGAGGATAATGCGAATTTTAAAGCTTTGAAACCAAGCGATAAAACAATAGAGGGATATGAATTGAAAATATGTTTGGAGACAAAATTAAATAATAGTGAAATAAACTATTTGAAAGATGAAATTAACAAGTTCATAGATGATGTTTATGATTGGAGTAATAATACTATAAAACTCTCTCCAAAATACATAGAAATTTCTGCAGTTGAATTATCAATGTCAAGATGGGGCAATGGTTTTTGGTTAGCTCCTTGGGATATAAAATCATTAGTATCTCAATATATAACAAAAAATACTGATTTTGTTATGGTTAGCAATGATATTTATGATAATGTTAAAAGAATCAGTTTTGGTTCAGGATATTGTGGAGGAACTTTTGGTGCGGATTGGGGTTTAGGCGGTGCATGTTATTCTTGGGTGCCAAAAACCAATCCAGGGAGTTGGTTTGAATGTGCTGGTGAAAAAACTTACATTCATGAATGGTTGCACCAATTAGATTATGCTCTAGAATACATTAGCGGAGTCGAAGATATTTATCGTGATGAATTTCCGGAATCTCTTTGCGGTGTGGATACACATCCTCATAAATGGTTTCCTAGCCCAGATACTGCTCCAAAAGATCCGGATTTCCCAGCTTGTAAAGATCATTATAATGATTGGGGAAGTTATTGCGAATCAATTAAACCAAGAGATTGTGATTTTGAATGGGATGAGCATTTATTGTCTGTTCATTATAATCCAGATATAAAATTAATTGGCAATCATTGTAAAAATAACAAAAAAGATTTTGATGAGACAGATATAGATTCTGGAGGAAAATGCCCAAAAGAAATTGTAAAAACACTAATTTCAACATGCCAAGAACTGCAGGATATAAACAAGAATTTAGCAGGAGATTATTATCTGGCAAATGACATTGACTGTTCAGATACAATAAACTGGAATGATGGAAAGGGATTTGAGCCAATTGGCAATATAATTCGCAAATCAAAAAAAAGCAATAATTGTTTTACAGGGTCTTTTGACGGACAAAATCATAAAATAACAGAGTTGTATATAAACAGATCAGATAAAAACAACATTGCTTTATTTGAATGTGCAAAAGAAGGAAAAATAGAAAATCTTGGTTTAGAAGATGTAAAAATAACTGGAAAAAATATAGTTGCAAGTTTGATTGGAATAAATATGAGAACAACAATTAATAATTTATATTCAACTGGCAATATAGAAGGCGAAGAAATGGTTGCTGGTTTTATAAGTGAGAATTATGGAACAATTTCTAATTGCTATTTTTTAGGAGATGTAGTTGGAAATAAATATGTTGCAGGATTTATTTCCTACAATGAACAAAATGGCAAAGAAAAAATTTCTAATTGTTATTCTACAGGCAGTGTAAAAGGACAAATAGATGTTGGTGGATTTATTGCTTATAACGAAGAAGGAACAATCACCAATTCATACTGGGACACACAAACATCAGGACAAACAACAAGTGCAGGCGGAGAAGGAAAAACAACAGCAGAAATGATGAAACAAGAGACATTTGTTGATTGGGACTTTGTTGATGTTTGGAATATTGATGAAGGTTTAACCAATCCCTATTTTATTTGGCAGACAAAACCAGAAAGAAGATCAAAAGGGTCATTAATTGAGTTATTAAGAGATTTTTTTAAATAAAGAATATGCATAGATTTTATATTTGAAACACTTGCAATTATACTAATTTTCTAATGGTCAAATCTTGTAAAATCATATTTGAATTTTAAATAAAAAATTAATATTATTATTTAATAATATTCTGTTTGCAGATTTGCTAATAAATCCTAATTTTTGCTTAATTTATTAGTAGAGGATTTTATTTATTAGCAAACAAGAATTTGTGTAAAAGTCATTTGATTTTAGCTCTTTTTAAGCAATCGCATAATAGAATATAAAATTATTTAATCTTTTCCAAAAGGACTATATTTTTCTGCACCGCCATCATAGAATTTTGTGAAAAATTCAACATAGTGCAGTCGCATTGTGTGTATGAATGGACTTAATATTGCAAGAAGTGTATTAAATCCGTGTCCTAAAACAAGCACAAAAATTCCTGCAATTAATCCAATTGTTCCTCCCTGTATTAGTTCAAATGCCTGCTCATTTATAATTATTGCCAGATAAACAGATGCAAGACCTACTGCCATAATTCGCATATATGATAATATATTGCCAAATAAGCCCGGCAGTTCAATTAATCCCTTAATGGACTCTGCTCTATAAATCAATACAATACTTAAAATTGCCAATATTGCACCAACATATACATATTTGAAATAAATTAAGCCAATACCAATTTGAAGTAAAATCCAGCTTAAAGCACCACTAAGATGAAGATAATTTTTATGTTTAAAGTGTTTTATTGCTGACAAAACAAATCCAAAATTTACATGCAATAGACCAACTCCAAGGCACAACAGCATCAAGGAATTTAATTGATGAACACGGTGCAGATATGGATGAAGATGAATAATTCCAAAAATACTTTCTGCTCCAAAAAATTCAGCAAAAATATATCCAAAAATAATGCACGAAATTCCGCATGTCTTTAGAATAAAAGATAATTGCTCACAGCCCTTAATTTTTATCAAAAATAATGAAATAATGAACATTACTAATCCATAGCCCATATCTCCAACAATCAAGCCAAAAATAAGAGGAAATGTAATTAGCAATAATGCACTTGGATCTATTGTATTTAATTTAGGCAAACAAAAAAAATCCAAAAGCATTGAATAATTTTCTGCTGGCTTTTTGTGTTGAAGGCATACAGGAGCATCCTCGCTTGCATTTTTAGTATTTATACAAATATCTTTTATTTTTTCTATTTTTTGTCTCAAAATATTTAGTTTTGCCGTAGGCATCCATCCAGCAATATAAAGTATATTTTTGCTTTCTCCAAAAAACAATGCACATTGTCTTTTGTATACTTTCTCCTTTAATATTTCATTCAATGAAAATATTTCATCTTTGTTTTTAATAAAAAAATTCAATGCATCTTGCTCTAATTTTGTTATTGAATTTTCCAATTGTGATTTTTTATTCTCAAAAAATTCTATTATTTTATCTATGTTTTTTGCATTTGCATCTTTGAATAATTCAAATAAATCCCATATATCTTTGTTTTTTGCATTGTGTTTTGCAATAAGTTCATTTACTTTTTGTCTGTCTGATTTATGACAGACAATTATTGTATCTTGAGATTCATCAGATGAATAATAAATTGTGTTTTTTATTTTATCTAATTCTTTTGCGATTTCTTTGTTATTTTTTGATTCAACAAAATACACAACAAAATTCTTTAATCCGGAAAACACGCTAATGTCTATTACATTGATTTTCTTTAATTCCTTTGCTTTATTTAGAATAATGCCAGTATCAATAATTTGTTGCTTTATTTTTTCTCTTTTATTTATTTTTTCTATTTTTTCTTCAACTTGCGGAAAAAAAGAATATATATCAACATCTGTTTTTTTAAATGAATCCGGAATTTTTGTT
The DNA here is from genome assembly GCA_002254415.1 of Candidatus Aenigmarchaeota archaeon ex4484_52. Classification (GTDB taxonomy): domain Archaea; phylum EX4484-52; class EX4484-52; order EX4484-52; family EX4484-52; genus EX4484-52. Next base: position 2,702 of record NJDR01000043.1, on the reverse strand, counting down.
TTTTCCAAAACCAAATTAATTGCTGAATTTAATTTCAAATACATTGCAGTAATTTCTTCTGTGTTTGCAAATGGTTTTGCCAAATCAATAAAATCAATCTCCCTGTTGTATTTTTTCAAATGAAGAAGTCCCAAATCATAAAGCAACTCTATTATATTTTCTCTATTTTTTTTATTTGCAAAAATTTCAATTTCTGTCATTTTTGCAGGATAAATATTCATATATAAAATTAAATAATAAATTTTTATAAAATTATTTTATAATGAAATATATGAAATTCAAATTTGCAGTATTTGTTCTAATTTTAATAATTATATCTTGTGGATGCACTACTACTCAATACACTGCTGAAAAAATAGCAACTTACACAGCAGGAAAAATACCAGAGCCAAGTTTATCTTTTAATGCACCAACTTATTCTTTTGTTTCAAAACAATATAATAACCCTGAATATGATTTGCCACTGACTGACTTTCCAGAAAATTATGAAAGAGATATTGTAGGAAAATTTGAATTGAATTTGACGAAAAAACAAAAACAAATCTTGCTTAATAATGGGGTTGTAATTGTTGAAGGCGATTATGACAAATTTGAAAACGCATATAAAAAACTAACAGATGCAAAAAAAGGACATGAAGATGGCATTCCAATAATAATTACAACTGATTCTGTTTTGCATTTGTTTCATATTGAGTTTAATGAACTTCTAAAAAATATAGAGATAAAAAAATTAAGCCCAATGCTAAATGAATTTTTAGACAAATCAATTGAAGAATCATTTGCACAATACAATGGATTAGAGGATGAGGAATTAAAAGAACTCTCAAGGCGAAATATTGCTTATTTGTCTGTTGCAAAAAAACTTTTAGAGCCAAATTATAAAGTGCTAAAAATTGTAAAAAAAGATGTTGAGCAGGAAATAAAAAGAATTGAAAAACACAAGGGATTTTTTAAAAATGAATTATTTAGCCAAGATTGTCCTGCTGCTTGCAGCAATATTTTATATCCTCCTGAAATGGATTATAAATGCAATCAAGAAGTGAAAGAAAAAGTAATATATGAAGGAAAAAAATGGGATTTTGTGGATTTATATAAAGAGGTATGTATTAAAAAGTGCTATTGCGAGGATTACTCACAATATGTTCCAAGAGGCCATTATACATCAAGCGAAGAATTAAAGCAATATTTCAAGTCAATGATGTGGCTTGGAAGAATAACATTTAAAGCAAATGGCGAGGAATGGACAAAGCAGGCAGTATTGTTAACTGATGCTGTAAAATCAGCAAATGTTATGCATTTGTGGAATAAAATTTATACAGTTACGGGATTTTTTGCAGGTGCTTCTGATGACTTAACCTTTTATGAATATGATACAGCAGTTTTTAATTTATTTAATTATGAATTTGACCAAAACAATGAACTAAAAAAACAAATTGCCAAAAATATGCAAACAGAAATCAGAAAATTAAGGGGTCCAAAAATTCTTGGCGGATTTGAATTTGACTTGGCAGGAAATTTAAAAGATACAACTCAGGGATTAAGATTAATTGGACAGCGATATGCACTTGACTCTCATATTTTGTTTATAAAGGTGGTTTAACAGAAGAAGAAATTTATGATATTTGCAGATTTATGCCGATGGGGTTGGATGTAATGTCTGCTCTTGGCTCTATAAAAGCAGATGAAATTATAGCAAGGAAAAATATTTCAGGTTTTTGCGATTATGATATTAAAAATCAGGAAATGAAAACTCTTGTAAATTCTTATGATACAACAAAATGGACAGAGAATTTATATAATTCATGGCTATGGATGATTCAGCCAATAATAAAAGAAAAACCAAATGGTTATCCAAACTGGATGAGAACAGATATTTGGAAAAACAAGGATTTAATTACAGCATTATCTTCATGGGCACAATTAAGGCATGATACAATTTTATATGTAAAGCAAAGTTATACAAGGGCTATGATGATAGGAACAACTTCAGTAGATACAATGGAAGCAAAATATTATGGCTATGTTGAGCCAAACCCGGAATTATTTGCAAGAGCAAAATTCATTACAGAATTTTTAATAAAGGGCTTGGAAGAGCAGGATTGCATGACAGATGATATAAAATATGCATTAGAGCAAAGCAAAAATATGATGGCAAGATTGCAGGAAATTTCCCAAAAAGAATTAGAAGGAAAAGCATTAACAGAAGATGATTATAATTATATTAAAAATATAGATGCAAGATTCAACAATATTATTGAAAAATTAGCATCTGCACTGACAATAGAGACAAATAAAAAACCAAGTGGCTTTGTTGAGACACGCAAAAAATTAGAAGGCAAAGATGACGCATTTAAGACAACAATAATCGCAGATGTGCATACAGAGACAAACACTAAAAAAGTGCTGGAAGTTGGAACTGGAAAAATTGACTGGGTTTTGGTTGCACACAAATCAAAGGATGGAAGAGTTGGAATTGCAGTTGGACCGGTGTTTAGTTATTATGAATTTCCATGGCCAATGGATGACCGGCTGACAGATGAGAAATGGAGAAATAAGATAATCAAAGAGCAAAAAAAATTCAATGACTTCTAAAATTGAATTCTTTATTCTTGTTCAATACAAGAAAAATCATGTAAATTCAACCTGTTAGATATTAGCATCTAAACAGGTTAAATATAAAAGACACAAGATTTTTACGAAAG
>NJDR01000042.1 GCA_002254415.1 Candidatus Aenigmarchaeota archaeon ex4484_52 | reverse complement strand
ATTTCGCAGATGTTGTTTCCACAGACAGATTGTATTGTCTGATTTGTTGGAGTATTTATAATTGTTGTTGTGGTTGTGCCAGAGCCGCTGCCGCTGCTGCTTCCGCTACTGCTACCCGGATGGGGAGACATATCTTTTTCTATACCTCTTTCAACTACAAGATATGTTGAAAATGAATTAACAGAAAAAGTAAGTATTTTATTGCCACGATCAAAAAAAATATCTTTATTTTGTTTAATACAATTCCAACTATTACATTGACCAATATTATATGAATTGCATCTATATATTACAAAATCCTTTGTAGCACCAATACCGCCTATATTGCCATATTCCAAACTTAAATCTGCACTTGAATCTAAAACAGATGAAACAGAAAGTCCAACAATGTAATTAAATTTATCATAATTATTATTATCATTAGGTGCTATTGGAGGAATTATAATAGAAGTATTAACAGGAGTTGCATTTAATATATTTATTAAATTTCTGGTAAAACTTGCATTTTTAAATAATACAGAATGTTTGTAATCTGAAAAATTAATAATAATTCTTGCATCATATGAACGATTATGAATTACAGAATCTAGTTGACTTTCGTTTATCTCAAATTCATCAATAAGTATTTTTGTGTTTGGAATATATAATTTAAAATTCAGAGTTGCATTATCTACATTTTCCAAACTTGTAAAATTAAGGGTTTTATTTTCATATATTTCAAAATAATATAGATTATTGTCAAATAAATTATTGTTTGAATCATTTATTGAAAAATTTACTTTATAGTCCCCGAGCAATGTAAAATTTTCATTCAAGCACCATAGAGAAGTTGAATTTGGAGTATTGAAATTAAGTTGTGTTTTGTTTTCAAGATAAAATATTTGTGTTTCATTTGGAGATATAATTCTTACAGAAACATTCTTAGTCCCAGCCCAATTATCAGAGACATTAATGCAAAAAGAAGCATTGTTTCCAATATAGAAAGAAGCGGTTTTATTAAAATTTGCATTGCTTTGATTTGTCAGATTATAATAAAATAAAATGCTTGGTGCTGTAATGTCTTTGTAAACAATTGCGTTTGTTTTATTGGCAAAAAAATAAGAAATATTATTATTGTAATTATCTAAAAAAATTCCAGAATAATTAGCAGAGACAGACAAATTATTAGAAATTGGATTGCCATCTAATTTTGGTGCTGTGCAATTGAGATGAGTTAAATTATCCTCATTATTAAATTGTGCATTTGTATAATTGCATTCTTCCTGATTTATTAAAATAGTCCAAGTAAAATTTTGTGTATCTTTTATTGGAAATGTATTATGGTAAGTTATATTTAATTTTAATGTAATTGTATCATTAGCAACAATATTTGTTATTTTGTTTGTAATGTTCAAATCCATTTTAGTAAAATTAAAAAAAACTGATGTTGAGTTTTTGTTTGCCGCTCCGTCAAAGCAATCTGCTGTAAAATTAATATAACCTGTTTTGGAAATATTTAAATAAAATTCTTTTGTCTGTGTTGTGTTTGTCTGAAACTCGATTGAATTGTTTAAATCATTTGTTATGTTTGTATAATATTTGCAGGTTGTATTTGTTTGTTCTGTAATGTTTAGTTTAAATAAAATATATTGAGATGATATATTTGAATTATTAATTGGGCTTGAAAATAAAAGAATTGGCTTTATTGTGTCAATATAAAATTGACAGTGAAATTAAATAATTCTGGATTACACCCAATATAAATATTCCAAATTCCATCTTCATAATTTGGACTAGTTTCAAACATCACTGTAATGTTATTTTGGATGCTGGAAGATGAAAAACCAATAATATTTATAAAATAAATTAAACTAAAAAAAAAAATCAAAAAAATTTGTAATCTCCAATACAGCAAATTTTTAACTTTTTTTATTGCTTTTTCAGAGTTTATGTGCAATAAAAAAATACCAAGGGCAATTATTTTTTTTTTTGTAATTTTTGATTGGTCATTTTTCTTGGCTTTGAAAATTTCTAATTTATTTATCATATTTATTAAATCCATTGAAAGTGTTTTTTAACCACTTAATCGCGCTTATTTCAAATGCTCCTTAAAATGCTTAATACCTTTATTCAGCGAGGTAATATAAATCTCACACATCTTGAATCTTGCCTGCTTTAATTTAGTTTTTGCAAGTTTTAATTCAATTTCCATATTGGCCATATCTTTTCCCTGCTTCTTAAAGAGATTTATTTTGACTTCAATTTCTTCCAGCATTCTTGCATATTTGTCATATAAATTTAGCATCTCATCTGTAATTTTGTGAGGAGAATGATATGTTGGCCTGAAATTAATAAACCATGGTTTTCCGTCATTGTATTTTGCATTTTGCATAAGTCCAACACCAACTGATTGCCGGGAAATTCTTCGTGCAAAATCATCGCCGTATTTGTATTTTATTCGGTCTATATCTTCCTTGGATTTGGTATTTAATTGTATTTCTGTCAATATATTGCCTGAGACAGCTTCCTTAAAATCGCTTGATACCTGCGATATTGTAATTAATCCAAGACCCCATTTCCTGAATTCTCTTGCTGCTTTTTCCAAAGCAATATAGCCCTTGCCTCCTCCATATTTGCCAAGCAACCTGTGAACTTCATCAAAAACGATGATCATTTTTAATTCAGGGGATTCTTCCCATGCACGGGCAAGAATTGAATTCAATATATTTGATACAGCATTGTCATATTGCTTTGTTGTTAGTCGGTTTAGATTAAAGACAGTAATTTCTCCCGGGTTATTGTATTTGTCAAAATCTACTGTAAATTTATCATCTGGGATATTGAAGATAATTCCATTATATGGCCGTGCATCTTCTTCTTTCATTCCAAATTTCTTATATGATTTCAACAGATTTCTGTCTTTGCATGGATTTACAAATCCACTCCATTGTGCTGTTGGGTCAAATACAACCACTGCTATTTTTTTCTTTAATGCCTCTTCAACAAATATGGATGCACAGACAGATTTTCCGGCTCCTGTTGCACCTGCTGTCATTATATGCGTTGTAATGTCATTTTTGTTAAAATATGCAGCAATATTGGTTTCTGCTATTTTGCCCAGCCATAGAGCATCTTTTGTATATGCAGGGAGTTTTTTCATATTAATAGGAAAGATATACCTTGCTTTCTTTAATTTCTGTTTCTTATACCAAACATAAGTATAATTTCCGGCAAGTATTATTGAAATTAATATTACAAAGATGCCTGCAAACCACATTCTTTGCTTTGTCCAAAATATCTTTATTACTGTGAATGACTGCATTTCCTCTATTATTTTGTCGCTGTATTTAACTGAAATTTTTAAAAAATATTCTCCTGCCTCTTGTATTGAACTTGTATTAATATCTTTTATATATGACTTTATATCATCAAAAACAATATTATCTGCTGTTGAATATATTTTTGTGTAATTAGACGAAAATATAGTATATTCAACACTTGCATTAATGCTTTGTGAATATCCAATATTTTTTAAGAGTATTTTTGCTTGCAGAATATTTCCTATTTTTATTTTTTTATTTATTAAATCAGCAATTAAATCAACAATTGCCATTCCTTTTTTGTTTATTGTAATTGTAATTGGCAATTGCTGTGTTTCTGATTTTGTTGAGACAATGAGTTTCCCAGTATAGATTCCAGCACTTGCATTTGCCGGGATTTTAATGCGAATTTTAATCTTTTGTTTTTTGAGTTTTGGAATAGTAATTGATTTATTTGAAAGAGTAATAAATTCTTGTATGTCTCCTGTTGTGGCTATTGTATATAGGGTTTTGGCATCTAAATTATTTTTTATTTCAAGAGAATAATTTCTATTTTATTTCGCAGATGTTGTTTCCACAGACAGATTGTATTGTCTGATTTGTTGGAGTATTTATAATTGTTGTTGTGGTTGTGCCAGAGCCGCTGCCGCTGCTGCTTCCACCACCTGGACTGCTAATGCCTGTTCCAGTACCATTGCCCCATTCTTTTGGTTTGCATTTTCCATTTTCTATTCCAAAACTGCATTCAAATATTGCATATGAAGATGTAGAGCTGGATATTGTATACAATAAATTTTGTTCAATATAATCATAATATGTATTAACAGCATACCAGTTCTGACAGGAAAAAGTATTTTTATCCTTACATTTATATATTAATAAATTCCCCACATCTCCTGTTTTATATTTTAAATAGATTTTTGTAGTTGCAGGATTATTTAATAGCGGACTTATGGAAACAGCGGACTTGACATCACCAACACCATCTGGCAAACCGGAAAAATCATCCAGTGTCTTATTTTCGATTCCAATTGCTACTGTTTTACTTTGCAATATCGAGACAACATTCACTTCATCATTTTCATTTAATTGTGCATTTTCAAATACTACTTTATTATTAAAGCCCTCATCGTCGTTGGTTGTAATTTCAATATCATATTTGTATTTTTTATTTCTGTTATATAATGTAATGTTAGTAATATTTGTTTGGTTTAATGTAGTAATATTTCCCAGCACTTCATTCTTATCTCCTGTGCGCTTGAATACAACACTTAATTTTGGCTTAATTTCAATGCTAATATTATTATATATTCCAAACCATGTGGTTGTTGAATTTGTAATATTGTTTGTATCATTTGCAAATATTTCAATAATATAATCGCCAATTTGGTTTGTATCATTAAAAGTATAGTTCCATATCGTCTTGTTTTCATTTAAAGCAGTAAATGTCAAATTAACATTTGTTCCATTCGGATATTTAATTTGACCCCAAACATTGCTGATATTTGTATTATCAAATAAAGTAATATTTTGTTCAATTGTGGAATTAACAGGTCTTTGACAATAAGGAGTGTTGATAAATACAGGCGGAATTGTATCAATATAACTTAATGCATTATTTTCATAACTTGCATAATAAAATAAATTATTGTCATTAGGTTTTTTGTATAATTTTATTTGCAGTTGCGGATTTAGAGGATTTAGTGGAATTTTGGGTGCTGTGCATTCTAATTTCCAGTATTTTTCATAGTCATCATATTCATCATTTATTTTTTTGCAAGGAATATCATCAAACAAAATCTCCCAATTTAAACCTTTACTACTTAAAATAACATCAGATACCAAACTATTGTTGTAATATGCTGTTGTACGAATAGTTATTGTATCTTCAATATTTTCAGTCCAATTATATATTTCTTCAACTTTTGCCCTACTATGCGTAATATTTTCTATTTTCTCTCCTTTTGTAGCATTAGGATAAATAATTGAAATATTTGACTGCAATATAGTCAAATTAACAGGTATATCCAATCTTTCTTTTGGAGGCGTGCAATACTGGGTTGAATTAGTCCATAAACTTAAATTAATGTAATATTTATCTGGATTTGCATCAGTTGAATTATAAATAAGATTTATTTTCTTTTTTTTATTTGGCTTTATTGTAATTCTTTTCACTACACCAGCATTTTCCAAACTTGTATTTAAGAATTTCCATCCACTGCCATATAGTCCTAATTCTATTGCATATTCGCATTTCACATTGCCTTTATCCTGTATTGTAAATTCTTCAAGCAATCCGGAATTATTTACTCCAATAATTTTAGCTGAATATAAAGGAGTAACATTAAATGAAGATAAATTATTTGCACCTGCCTCGTCGTTCCCGCTTTTAACATTATAATCTTCACCAGTTCCCGGGGATTTCCCTCTATTGCCTTCCTCTTCCCCTTTGCCTTCTTCTCCACCATCGCCAACATTTACAAATTTAATTTTTTTAAATGCCTTATTTGTGCTTGCATTATAGAAGTTATAATCTGATATATTGCACATATACCATAAAACGCCAAATTCTGTTGGATACCAATCAATCGCAGCAGTTCCATTTGAATCTGTATATAAAGGTTCAAGCAATCTTATTTCATCTATGTAAATGCTTTTGTTTGTAATGTTTTGGGCTCCTGTGTTATTAAAAGTAAATGTGTATTGTTGGTTACTTGCTGGTGCGCCAGTTCCGCATTTGGCAAAATAATCTCTTAAAGATATATTATAATATTTCCATCCATCTTTTAATGTGAATTTCTGTGAATATGAACAAGCACCAGTATATTTTGATTTATCAAGAGTGAAGTTTAAATCAAGAGATTCATTCTGATTGTAAATCCAAAATCCAATATAAGAATAACCTAAAAATACATCTTCACCCATAGAAGTAAATCTTTTTAATACACTTGTTTGCTCTCCGGGGTTTAGCCCATTTAAGTCAATTTTCATGCTTTGATTTCCTCTTTTTGCAAAAACAGAGTTATTATTTACAGAAATATTATTGCCCAAATCCCACCATCCTCTATGATCAGAATTAGAAGGACTTCCAGAATTTATTAAAAGATTTTCCATATCCCCGGAACTGTTTAATCCTGCATAACCATTTAAATTATTGCCAATTGCCTCAATAATACTCTTGGATATTTCTGTTGCATTTTCCAAACAAGTGTCTATTAATCTTATTGAAGAAATACTTAAATTAGAAGTATTGATATTTGACAAATTGTATAATGAGATATAAATATATTTTGGCGAATTAATATTTAAATCTTGGCTAAATGTTCTTCTTGTTTTGCTGTTATTTGTAAATATTGTTTTATTAATTGTTCCATTGCCTATTATCAAATTCCAAACTGAATTTGGAGAAATATAACCTATTGTTATTTCTAATTTATCATATAAATTGCCTGCGTAGGATATATCTTTTTTGGCAGTAATTGAAGAATTGGTTTTCAATAATAAGATATTGCTTTGATTTATATTTCCATCTCCTATTTTATTCCATGACTGATTAAGAAGAATTAAATAATCATCTTGCTTTTGCCCTAAAAACATAGTAATATTATAGCCTGCACCAATACCTTTTGTTGAATTAAATGTTTCTGCAATGTTGCAGGAAAATTCTATTGTTGGATTTTTGGTTTCATTATAATTAATCTCTGATTCAATTGGCTCAATTATATTTGGCCTTGAAAAGGCCTTTATTTTAATATCGTGCTTCTTGAAAGACGAATTATAATAATCTTCTTTTGTTCCATAAAATACAATATTATAATTTGCAGGAATAAAACTTGTACTTGGATTAAAGACAATATTGCACAACCCTGAAGAATTTGTAGTGCAGTTTGCAAGATAGGTTAAATTTGAATTATATGTATTGTTGTAATAAAACAAGATTGTTGCGTTTTCTATTGATTCGTTGTCCTGATTTGTAGCATTGATTGAAAATGAAGTATTGAAAACAAGAGTATTATTTACAACACTATTTTCATATTCATCATCCCTGAAAATTTCATTTAAAGGAATATTCAAAAGCGTTAAATTAATTTGATACATTATTTTTATTGCTGTCTTGCTTGTATTTACAGATGCATTATAATATAATTTTTCAGAATTGTTTATATTGCAGGTTATATTGTGATATCCTATGGTTTGATTTGTTGTATTCCAAGAGTAATTTACATACCCTTTTAAATCAGTTTTGTTTGAATAAAGCAAAATATTTTCTGTTATAGTGTCATTAATATAAGTATTTATTATTGAAACATTGTAATTTTGTATTCCAGAACTCTCATTTACATCAAATACAAAACAACTAATATTTATTTTTGCACCTTTTGCATAATTGTCTTGTTTGTTGATAATTGTAATATTTGGCTCTGCCCACCCAAATATTGTAATATTCCTTATTGTTGAATTTGAAGTATAATTTTGCAAATTTACAAAAAGATTTAAAGTAAATAATCCTCTTGAATGGTTTTTGGCAATTGTCCAGTTAAATTCTTTTAGTGTTGAAATTGAAGCATTAAAGTAGGTATTATTTTGTAATTGCGTTTGATTAATTAAAGTCCAGTTGTAATTTGCATCTATATATTTACATCTGTCAGAAATATTTGCAAGAAGTGTAACATTATCTGTTTTGTGAACAAAATTTTGGCTAATATTTGGATGAATAATTTGCGGGATTAATGTCTCTGTTAATGTAATATTTACTGAGTAATTATTTGATTGATTTATTGGAATATAATACATATTATTTGGCTCTTTCATTTTCACAATTTTTGCAACAATAGTGTGATTTCCAACATAATAAGAGCAATTTGGCTTGTATGTTAAATTGCACAATCCATTTGCCTTTGTTTTGCTTTCATTTACAACTTTGCCATTGTCAGTAAGCTGGCAGGTGTAATTTTCAATTATATTTCCTGTCCTGTTATTTGTAATATTTAGAGTAAAATTTATGGTTCCGCCAATTCTTGGAATTGTTGTTTGTAGAGAAACATAAGTTAAATTCATAGCAGAGGGGTCAAATAAATAAATGTTGTTTGTATCAGAAGTAACCGTAGTATAATTTATAGTAGCAGTAATATTATGCAATCCCAAACTTCGCGAAAGTTCAACAGTCCATTTTCCTGTTTTATTTGTCAGGAGCACATCACTATCATTTCCATCAAATGTCCAGTTTATCCAACCAGGTGTTTGTTCAGTTCCATTTTCATCTAATGTACTTGCATTTAAAACAACTGTCTCATTCAAGAATATTTCAGCATTATTTTCTGGTGTTTTTATATCAACACTTAAGCCCCCAATTATATTAATTGTTAAATTTTCAGTACTTGAATTATAATAATAATTTGGCTTTGTTGCATTGTAAAATACTGTTGCATTAAACGGTGTATTTATAGATGGATTCCAGTTTATTGTGCATTGCCCGGATATATTTGTTGTGCAGTTTCCGATTTTTCCAAAATGCTCGTCTTCTGTGTCGTTGGAGTAAAATTCCACAAATGAGTTGTTTATTTTATTATTATACTCATCTGTAACGGTCGCTGTCAGATTAGCATTATTGTCTGAATTGCTGTCATACCAATATAGTTCATAATTGTCAGAAATTGCACTGATATTTAATTGCCCAAATAAAGTTATTGTCTTATTCTTTTGATTTAAAGTTGAAGCAACATAATATTTCTCTGTGTTATTTGTAATATTGCAAATTAATGTGTAATTTCCAACAGAAATATTTGTAATATTGTAATTATAATTAGAATATCCGCTGTTATTTGTCGGAGTTGTATTTAAAAATACAATTGTTGAATTTGGCAATATTGAATAAAAGGATATATTATAATTGTCAATATTGCCTGTTGAATTATAAACATTGCAGGTTAAATTTAAATTATTTTGGCTTCTGTTAAACAGATTTTCTTCTGGTTTTGTTAAATTAATATTGCTGTAATCAAAGACCTTAATATATAGAGATAATTTTTTATAGCATTTGCCCGGGTGATTGCAAATGCTTCCTGTTGCATTTGCAGTAATATTTGATGCAAAATAACCTCTTTGTGTTGCATTAATTTTAACTGTTACATTTTTTATATCTCCCCGAACAATATTTGAGAAATTTTCTGGTGTGTAATTTATCCATTCAGGAGTTACATTTCCATCAATTGTATAATTAATATTTGTTAAATTGTCATTTCCAAAAGAATA
>NJDR01000041.1 GCA_002254415.1 Candidatus Aenigmarchaeota archaeon ex4484_52 | reverse complement strand
ATATTTGCATAAGAAATATTTGTATTGTTAATATTTATAATTTCAGTATAATTATTTAAAATATTAATAATATCCTGTGTCAAATTATCAATACACTCTCCATTTAAACAAATATGTCCATTAATAATGCTTAAATTTCATCTTCTGCACAAACCCAGACATTTCCTATTTTTTTCAATATTCGATCATTTTGGCAATTTTCTCCATTAGGCAATAATTGGCCAAATATACTTAAATTATGAATATGTGAATTGCCTGTTATATTTAAAGAATCACTTTTTATTCCTTCATCTAAAAATAGCTTTTGTGTTAGAATTTCAAAGGGCCTTATTATTGTATCGCCTGTTATTAAATTACACCATCCAATTTGTGCAAGCATAAAAATAAAAAATATGCTTACTGCTAAATATTTTATTTTTGAATTCATAATTTTAACTAATAAGTAATAGAAAATTATAAAAAGATTGCGATAAATTGCAAATAATATAGTAATAATTTTTTTAGTTTGACTTTTGCTAAAATAGCAAAATTTTAATAAAATGCATAATGTATTTAACAGATATGACATCAGGGGCAATTATCCAAATGAAATAGATAACTCATTTGCTTTTAAATTAGGAAAAGCATCAGCAACTTTTTGCAGACAAAATTTTAAAAATAAGAATATTGTTGTTGGATTCGATACAAGAAAAAGTTCTCCTCAAATAAAGACAAATTTAATTAATGGAATAATTTCATCAGGTGTTAATATAATTGATATTGGTATTTCGACAACAGACAAGGTTGCACTTGCAGGAAATTATTACAATGCCTCATTTTCAATTATGATTACTGCATCCCACAATTCTTTTGACCACAATGGCTTTAAATTTATTTACAAACAGGAAAATGGTTTTTCAAATCAGGATCTTGCAAAAATAAAAAATATTTTTTGCCAAAACAATTTTTCAAAGGATGTAGATAAAGGAATATTAATAAAAAAAACAAATGACTTTAATAAAATATATGAAGAAAAAGTATATTCGTCTCTGCAAAAATACACAAATATTAATAATTTTAATGATTTAAAAATTGTTGTAGATTGCTGCAATTCTTGTGCTTCTTTGCATTTGATAAATTTGCTTAAAAAATTAAAATGCAATATTGTAAAAATCAATTGCAATTTAGAGGCACAAGAAAATATTGAGCCAGAGCCAACAAAAGAAAACAGACAATATGTATCTGATTTAATTAAGAAAACAAAGGCAGATATTGGTATTGGTGTTGATCCAGATGCAGACAGGGTTTTTGCTTTTGATAAAAATTCAAAATATGTAAATGGAAATGAAATTTTTTGCCTGCTTGCTGAGCTACTTGATGCAAAAAAAATTATTGCATCTATTGACACTTCTTCAATGTTGCAGGATTATATGGGCAATAAAAATAGAAAAATTATTTATTCAAGAATAGGAGATATTTTTGTCTCACAAAAAGCAATTAAATTAAATGCAGATTTTTTAGGAGAGCCAAATGGGCATTATGCTTTTCCAGAATTTTGCTGGTATAATTCTGGAATTTTTGCCTGCTTGTTGCTTTGCTCAATTGCAAGCCAGATTCCAGAAAAAATAAATAATCTGCCAAAATATCGTGTTGAAACAAAAATATTAAAATATCCAAATAATGAAGAAAAACAAAAAGCAATTAATAAAATAAAAATAAGAATCAAAAAAAATTTTGAAGTAATAAATGATTTGTGCGGCATTAAATTTAGATTCAATAAATCAGTTTGCCTGATTAGGGCATCTGGCACAGAAGCATTAATAAGAATTATTGTTGAGAAAAAAATATAATTTTCCTTCTCAAATAGTTGTGTGCTTCTTTTTTAACAAATAAGTTATACTCATTTATTGGAGTATAATTTTCAATCACTTCTTCTAATTTATTTTTGTGCTTTCTTCCTTGTTCCCAACAATATTTGCCCAAATTCATTACCTATTTTTCTTTGCTCTTTAAGCATTTCAAAAAATCAACAGGATATTTTAATTAATATTTTACAAGCTTTTCAAATTTTTTTGGAAATGCATCAATATTGAATTTTTTTAGATGTTCTTCAACTGCAAAATAATTGCTTTTTCACATAAGATATTCATAATCCTTGTTTTACTCTGTATCCATGCATCGCCTAAATACAATATAGGCGCCCATTTGCTCAAAATTTTGTCTGCAAGATAACTGACTGATGTAGCGGGTTGTCCAGATTTCTTTTTTTCTATGAAATTCGATTGTCTGAATAATTTTATTTATTTCTGTTTCTTCTACTTTAAAATTTTTAAGAATTTCTCTTGATTTTTCAGCACTTAATTTTGCATGGCAAATCGTCTCTGTTGGATGCCTGACAATATCATGCAAGAGACCTGCAACATAAGATAAATTTTCTTTTTGTTTTGTTCTGCCGAGTTTTTTAACAAACCATTTGACCAAAAAGCAACCCTTTTTAATGTCCAAAATCATGAGCAATGTAGTAAATATTTTTTGTCTTTTCCTCTATACATAATTTTGAATTTCATTTATTTTGGCTTGGTTCATTCATAACTTCTGTGAAATTCTTTTTTTTGTATTTCTTCAATTACATTATTTGCAATTTCTATTCCCTCTTCAACAGGCACGCCCCAAATATTTCTGCCATAAATGCCGCCTTCTGCTCCGCCTTTCATTACTATTCTTGTTTGCTTTACAAGAGATTCTTTTGCGTCTCCTTTTATTTTTGGGCCACCAGAGAAAATTACAAAAGAACTTGGAGACGATCTTGTAACTAAACTTACTCTGTAAATATGCTGTTCTTCTGTCAATTCAATATCTGGATTTTCTGGCTCTAAATATTTGTAGGCGACAGCACTATAATTTTTTTTGGATAATTTGTCAAGCATTTTTTCATAAATCTTTCTGTTTTGTGGCTTTACTTGTTGCGGAAATTTCGTCTTAATTACATCAGCACCAAGTGCCTCTGCTGCTGCAACAGCATAATGCACCCAATATAAACTATCTGCTTGGCTAACTCCTTCATCTTTTTCATTTAATGGTTCGCTTATTCCCGGACCTCTTGGGTATGACCAAATTACTACTGGCAAACCAGAATCGTGTGCTGTATCAACAATTTTATTTACTCGCTCCATATCATAATTTACTTCTTTTCCGCCTAAATAAAAAGTAATTCCAATTGCTGTTGCCCCAATTTGCAGTGCTTGTTTTATACTGCCTATTTTACTTGGAGTATTTGCACTTTTTGGCTGCGTAAAATGACCATCTATTTTATAAATTAATGGAATATCTGGCCTAAACAAGTGCTTGTATTTAACAGCAATTTCTGCTGGCAATACATAGGCAGAAAAATTTCCTTTATTTACTAATTGGGCTATCGATTTTATTTGTGCTGATTTTTCCCATAAAAAATCATGCAAAGGTCCGTGCTCTACATATTTTTGGTCAAAAGGAAGAGATAAAAAACACCCATTGCCTGGCCCATTTTTGTAAAGCATTTGAAATAATTTGCTTTTCACACTCTCATTGAAATGGTGCAGATTTTTCAATCTCGGCCTATTTTCTATATTTTTTTCAATATCTATTTTGATATTTTTTTCATTAATATATTTGGTTTCCATAATCGCAAAATAATTTTAACTCATTCAATATGAGCCCTTAAATGATCTTTATCTAATCCAAGAATGCCTGTAAATTCTCTTATTGTTCGCTCTATATCCCTTGCCTGTGTAATATATCTTCCGACAATTATAATGTCTGCTCCTTGACTCAATGCCTGCGGTGCTGTTTGCGGTGTTATTCCTCCTGCAACTGCAACAATAATATTAAATTGTTTTTTAATTTCCTGTATTATTTTCCATGAATTAGAATCTTTTGTTTGTGTTTTCTGTGTTTCAATTCCATTTTTGTTGCATCGTTCAACATCAATTGCTCTGTGAATAATAAGTACATCTGGAATTTGTTTTAATAATTTTAATAAGCCAATTGGATCTTTTACATTTAGAGTATCTACAACAGAATAAATCCCTGTTCTTTTTGCCTCGTAAATAAATTTATCAATGCATTCAACCGGTGCCAGTCCAGAGGCAACAACTGCGTCTGCTGTTTGCTCAAATGCCAAATCCACTTCAACATTTCCAACATCCAGTGTTTTTAAGTCTGCAACAATAAAACTATTTTTTGTTGTTTTTCTTAATTCATTAATTACTTTTACACCATATTCTTTAATCAATGGTGTTCCTGCCTCAATTATAATTCTGTCGCTTCCCGGGATTTGTTGTATGATTTTTTTAACATAATCAATATTTGTAATGTCAAATGCAATTTGCAAATATGGTGGCATCCACAATTTTGGAATTTTATAGCCGTCAATCCCCTGCATTGCCCTGTCTTTATCATACAATAGTTTTTCTATTTTCGGATAATCATTTAATGCTCTCTTAATAGCTAATTTCGTTGCACTATAATTAAACCTGAATATTTTTCTGTAATCATTTGCTTTTGGATGAATAAAAACACTTGCAATAATCACCCATTCATCTAATTTATTTTTTGGAATAATTTCTTCTTCAACGCAATCTGCAACTGCTTTTGCAACACCTGATTGTGCTGGTCCAAATATTTTGTCTGCATCATCCATATCCTCTATTGTAACTTTTGGAACAATTAATGTGTGTGGCTTTGGGGGCAAATTTGGCCTGATTAAAGACAATATCGATGTGTGTCCTTTTGACAAATTAACTAACCCGTTTGCAAAAGCCATTCCAACTTTTCCTTCTTTTTCGCCAATTAACAAGTCAATATGAGCAACTTCGTTTCCGCTTCCAAGCAACGCTTCACCAATTTTATACATAATTATTATTTTAAAACATAATAGTAAAATTTATATAACTTCATTTCTAATAAATATATGTTAAAAATTGCAATTATTGGATACGGAAAAATGGGCAGAACAATTGAAGAATTATGCAAAGAAGAAAAAGATGTTAAAATTGCATCAATTATCGACCCTTATTCCAAAAATAGTTTTAACAAAATAAATGAAAATAGTTTAAAAGATATTGATGTTACTGTTGATTTTTCAACACCACATTCAGTTGTGCAAAATATTGAGGCAGTTGCAAAATATAAAAAAAATATTGTTGTTGGAACAACTGGCTGGTATGATAAAATAAATGATGTAAAAAAAATAACAGAGCAAAACAATATTGGACTTATATGGGCATCTAATTTTTCAATTGGAGTAAATTTATTTTTTAGGATATTAAATTATTCTTCAAAATTAATTAATAATTTCAATGATTATGATATTTACGGAATTGAACTGCATCATAACCAGAAAAAAGACAGCCCTTCTGGAACTGCCAAAACAATTGGAGATATTTTAATTAAAAATATTGACAGGAAAACAAAAATTACAACAGAGAGATTAGACCGAGCAATAAATCCAAATGAAATACATATTTCAAGTGTTAGGGCAGGAACAATTCCCGGGACGCATATTGTTGGCTTTGATTCATCTGTTGATTCAATAGAATTAAAGCATACAGCAAAAGGCAGAATTGGCTTTGCAAAAGGAGCAATTATGGCAGCAAAATGGATAAAAAATAAAAAAGGACTTGTGCATATTGGAAATTTTAGGGAAGTGATGAGTCAATATTTGGTATATAGAGCATTGCTTGACAAAAAAGTAAATGCAGAATTTTTATATATTTGGGATGATTATGACAGGTTCAGAAAAGTCCCAAAAGGCATAGATAAAAAATTTGAACAATATATTGGAATGCCATTAAGCAAAGTGCCAGACCCTTTTGAATGCCATAATTCATGGGCAGAGCATTACAAAGAAAAATTTATTGAAGAATTAAAAACATTAAATATTCATCCAACATTTATTTCATCAACTGATCTTTATGAAAAATGCACATTTTCGAGAAACATCAATATTGCATTAAAAAATACAGATAAAATACAAAATATATTAATCAAATTCAGAAAAAAGCCACTTGATAAAAAATGGCTTCCTATACTGGTTAATTGCCGAAGATGTAAAAAAGAAACAAAAGATGTTGATTATATTGGGGATTACACCATAAAATACAAATGCTTATGCGGATATGAAGAAATCTTTGATTTCAGGAAAAAAGGCAATGTAAAATTAAGATGGAGGGTTGATTGGGCATCGCGGTGGGCATATTTTGGCGTTGATTTTGAAAGTTCAGGAAAAGACCACAAATCACAGGGCGGCTCATTTGATACTTCATCTCTTATCTGTAAAGATATTTTTCAAAAACAGCCACCGATAGGACCTATGTATGAATTTATAAATACAAAAGGCAATGTCGGTAAAATGTCCTCTTCGCTTGGCAATACAAATACTATTTCAGATTTGCTTAAAATATATTCTCCAGAAATTATAAAATACATATATACTGCAAAAATAAACAAACCCATTGATATTCCTTTTGATAGCGATGTATTCAATATTTATAATTACTATGATGAAATTGAAGAAGTATATTTTGGGAAGAAAATTCTTAAGAACAAAAAAAAAGAGATTCAGTTAAAAAGAATGTATGAGTTGAGCAATGTTGAAGAAATAAAGAATGAAATGCCAAAAAAAATTAGTTTCAAAGAAGCAGTAAATATTGTTTTGTATGTCTCTCAAGAAAAAATAAGAAAATATATCTTGGACTTTGTAGAAAAGCGAAGCGGTAAATTAAGTCCCATAGATAAAAAAATAATAGAGAATCGCTTGAATTGTGCAAAATACTGGATTGATAATTATGCACCAGCAGATATGAAAATAAAATTACTTGATAAGCCAAACAAAAGCATATCTATCGATGGTTTTGAGAATTGTCTAAAAAACATCTACAATAATCTAAATGCCTGCAAAACGCAAAAAGATATTGAAATGCTGATTTATGATAGTGCAAAGAATTTTGGCAAACAACCAAAAGATTTGTTTAAAATATTGTATTTAATGCTCTTTGACAGGGAAAAAGGACCGAGATTGGCAAGTTTTATTGAAATGATTGGAAAGGAAAAAATCAGAAAGATTCTGGAATATTATATTAAGAGGTAATAAATGAGGAAATAAAAAATAATATGGAAAAAATAAAAGGAGTATATACAGCAATAGTAACCCCATTTAAAGCAGATGGCTCTATTAATTGGAGTCAGTTAAAAAAATTGGTGGATTACAATATTGCAGGCGGTGTAGATGGAATAGTTCCTATGGGCACAACAGGGGAAAATCCAACACTAAGCGAAGAAGAACACAAAGAAGTAATAAAAAAAACAATTGAATTTGTTGATGCAAGGATAAAAGTAATTGCAGGGGCAGGATCAAATTGCACAAAAACCGCTGTTAAATTTACAAAATTTGCAAAATCAGTTGGAGCAGACGCAGTATTAAGTGTAAATCCATATTATAATAAACCAACACAAGAAGGACTTTTTAAGCATTTTAGTGCTATTGCAGATATTGGCATTCCTGTTGTGGTTTATAATATAAAGGGGCGAACTGGTGTAAATGTTGAGACAAAGACATTGATCAAATTGGCACAAAACAAGAATATTGTTGCTGTTAAAGAAGCATCGGGCGATATAGGTCAAATAATGGATGTAATTGCACAAAAGCCAAATGATTTTAGTGTTTTAAGCGGAGATGACAATATGACTTATGCGATTTGCTGTCTTGGAGGAGACGGAGTAATTTCTGTTGCTTCAAATATTGTTCCGAACAGAATTTTAAAAATGGTAAAATTTGCACTTGACGATGATTTTGAAAATGCAAAAAAAATGCATTATGAATTATTGCCATTGTTTAAGAGCATATTTATTGAGACAAATCCAATTCCTATTAAATCTGCTCTTGCAATGAAAGGACTAATAGAGGAAAATTATAGATTGCCTTTGAGCAAAATTAGTGCTGAGAAGAGGGAAAAATTCAAAAAAGTTTTAGAGAAGTTGAGGATTATTTAAATTATAGTTCCTGTCATATCTTCTTAAACAAATCAGCTGAAATGTTTTCAGTCAGTTATTCATAAACGACAATTTTTTTGTAAATTTACAAAATGATTGCCTT
>NJDR01000040.1 GCA_002254415.1 Candidatus Aenigmarchaeota archaeon ex4484_52 | reverse complement strand
TATGCCTTTTGGGACTTTTCTGAACCTGTCATAATCATCCCAAATATATAAAAATTCTGCACTGCCCAAAATAAAGAATCTGTTTTTTCATTGCAAATAAACTTATGTCTTTTTGTCTCTTTATTGAAAATAAAATATATCTTTAAATAAATAATTTTTTAAAAAATAATAATCATATAGAAATATGGAAAAAACTTGTGCAAGAATTGTTTGTATTGAAGACATAGAAAATAGTAGAAATATTTCAAAAAATTTCTCAAAACAATTCTGCTCTCCAAAAGGGGTTATTTTAGAAGAAGTAAATATAATTGCAAGGGTAAATGGTTTTTCAGAAGAGAACAATAAATATTATGTTATATTAAAGGATGAAACAGGAGAAGTTCCTGTTCGCTTATCAGAGCAAAACCAGACATTTGGAATTGAAAATAATGATCTTTTATTGATAATTGGCTTTCTCAATATCGACAAACAAAAAAAATACATAAATCCTTATTTGATAAAGAAAATTCAGGAAAATGAAGAAAAAACAGAAAAATTAAGAAAACTTCAAATAATAAATTTTTATAATTATATTGACAAAAATTCAGATATCTACAAAACAAACAAAGAAATCTATGATAAGTATGAAAACATAAAAGATGAAACAAATAAATTAGAAGAAAAACAAGATGAACCAATGCAAAAAAGTTCCTCTGTTTTAAATCCAGATAATCTTAATCTAAAAGAAAATTTAATTCATATAATAAAAAAAATAGATGTAAATAACAATGGTGTCTCTTATGTTGATATTTTGGACAAATTTGAAAAAGAGCAAAAAGAAGAAGCTGAAACTATTATAGATTCCCTGCTTGATGAAGGAATATGTTATGAGCCAATAGCAGGAAGAATAAAAATCCTGGAATAATATAATGCTTATAAAAAACTTTTGCTAAAGAAGCAAAAGTTAAATCCTATTTGTTAAATTGTTATAACAGACCAATGTTAATTTCATAGTTTGTATGATATAATAAATACTAATGGAATATATTAAAAAATATGTGTACTATTGTCGGAATTGTATCAAATAAGCACAGCCAGTTAAGGCAATTCTTTCTAAAAAAGGAATTAATCTTGAAACAATTGTAACATTGAATTAATTGCAAAATTATTTTGCTATAATTTATGAAAAAAAGGCATATTGTATGTTGAATAGGTGTGTCTTGTAAGAATGACAAAAAAATAATTTTTATTTCAACCTGCAAATACAGGATAAATATATCTACAACAAAAGAATTAATTGCCTATAACAAAAATTTAGAAGAAATAAAAAAACAAATTGGAGCAGATGAATTAGTTTATCGTCAATAAATGATTTGAAAAGCACTCAGAACAGATAAAATTTGTGTTGGGTGTTTAATCGAAAAATATCCTAATAAGATAAGGGCCGATAATATTAAACAAGATAATCAATAATGTAATTACAGAAGCATAATATGAATATTTCTTTGTGTTTTTTTTAGAGGTTATTTTTTTCAATAATTCTTCAAACATAAAGCCGCCGTCCAAAGGCAAAACATGCTTTATCGGCAATATATTTACAAGACAAATTGCAAAAGACAAATTTAATATCCAGAATAAATGAAGATACAAATAATTAATGAAATTTATTATTCCTTCACCAATAAAACCCAGTTTAGATAAAACATATTCAATTTCCGGCTTGATTGATTTTTCTGTTGTAATATACTTTTCTGTTTTAATTCCAATAAAAGGCAAACTGCTATTTTGCGGGTTTGAAGCAAGTTTTAAATTATATTTTTGATTATTTACAGTTAAATTTATTGTCTGGTTTGGAGCGTAATTTATAATTGCATTGTAAAAATCATAGTCGGTTTTTATTGAAATATTGTTTAGTTGCGTTATTGTTCCTTTTTCCGGCAATATTGAAGAAGGCATATTTTCTATTAATCCATTGTAATTAAATCCTGCGGGAGTATAAATCAAAAATGTGATTAAAAGAAGCAAAATTGTAAGGAGCATATTTGAAAATGATCCCGCCGCATAAATCCTGGATTTCACAACAGAGTGTGCTTTTCGAATTTTTGCTTCGTCCGGCTCTGCAAATCCAAGCGGCAAAAAAGCCAAAAAACCATAGCCAACAGATTTTACTTTTATATTATGAGCAATAGAGACAAAAGCATGAGAAAATTCATGAACAATTACAATTACAAAAATAGCAGACAAAAAATATTCTAATGGCAAAAAAAATACTGGAGCATTTGGAATATTTACCGGAAGCACTAACTGAACTGCTGATTGAGTGAGATTTTTAGAAATAATGAGTTTGGAAGAATACAAAAGAAGAGAAAAAATTAACCCGGATGCTCCTGTTAATGTTAAAATAAGAGCAATTAATGGATTTGAAAATATGCCAGTCAAAAATACAAATGCCTTTGAATCGGCGAATATACATCAAGGGAGCTTCTTTTTTGAAATTTTTTTTATCAATAAAATATATTATTGAAATTGCAATCCCTAAAAAAATCAGAGTTTGAATATTGTTCATATAAAATTATTTTTCATTGGTTTTTAATTCCTTTGATTTAGTTGTTTGAGTTTCCTCTTTTGCTTCTTTTGCTTGATATTGCTTTTTATCTTTATCTAATGTTTTTTGCTTTTTTTTCTCATTAATTTTTTGGACTCTTGTTGGAATATTTGCAATTGTAATTTTGATTTTTTTTGCATATTCTGCTATTTTGTATTTATTTTTTAGACCAACCCTTTTTGCAATAACTGCAATTTGCTTTTTTGGATTTAATTTTTCCAAGTCATTTATATTATGGATTACAACTTCATCAAAACCTTCTTTATTCTTACCTCTCAATTGTTTTGGAATGCCATAACCAACTCTTACAAGAGGCGGCTTTCCTTTGATACTTCTCCTTATTTTATTGTCCCTTCCTTTTGGCTTTATCCATTTGTCCTTTAATTTTTTTTTCTTTTTTAATTCAGTTCTTTGGAATCTTGGCTTTTTCTTCTTTTTCTCTTGCTTTATTTTCAATAATTTTTTTAATTCCATAATTTATGAATATTTTGGTTTTTGAATAATATAAAATCCATCCTGAAAAACTCGCCTGTCTTTTTTATTTGGCCTGCACAATCGCTCTATCTTTGCAGCATAAAGTCCTGCTATTTCTTTGTCAATATCTTTTATAATTACATATTCTTTATCATTTTGCTTTTCAATTTTTATATCTATGTTATTCAATAATTCCAAAGTCCTTATTCCTTTTTCTCCAAGATAATTTGCAACAATAAGTTTGTTATCTTCAAGTTTCACTTTCATTGGAAAATGAGTACATACAATTTTCAATTTATATTCAAAATAATTATTTGCTCCAAAAATCATATTTTTAATAATACTTTTCCAAACACCAATAATTGCTTTTTGCTTTTTTTTGTCCTTGCTTGAAGTAATGATTATTTCATTATTCTGGATTTTCAAATCAACTGACGAGCTAAAAAAATTACGGCTTAATTGACCTGATTTGCCGCTTATTTTCAAAATATTATTTGCCAAACTTGCTTCAATATTATCTGGAATTGATATTTTCTCTATCATATTTCTTTTTAATATTTAATTCACAAATTATTTTAAAAAGTTATTTTAAAATATTATTTGAAGACAACATATCCAGATGATTTTTTTTATCTAAATATTTGTAAATTATTGCTTTGTAATAATTTAATTCATTGTTTTTAACAACTGCATTTTTGTGTGCCTCAACAAGGCCAAAAGGATATCCAAAAAAGCATGGATCTTTTGAATTTTGAGCGAGCAAATAAAAAAAGTCACCAATATTAAAACTCAATCCATCAAATACATCAATTCTTAAAGTCCTGTTTGTTTTTTTATGGAGTTTTGCAAAATATAGTTTTGCCCTGTGCTGTAAATCATTTATATCTACAACAGGATAATAATACCATATTTTGTTTTTTGGTGACTGAATTGATAAAGCAGTTGTAAAACTCGATCCAGTGTTTGAAAAAAGAGTATTTACTTTTGCAACAGATCCAAATATGATTTTTTTGGCTTTGCAAATATCATAAACCTCATTGGCAAAGTCTGTTTCTCCTACAAATCTTGCCTCAAGAGTGCCGTCACGAATCAAAATATCCCCTTTATTTAATTGATTTTTTGCTATTTTTAATGCATATATCCATTCTGCATATTTTCTTGCAACATCACTAATTTTGGTTATTTTTGCCCTCCAAATGCCAGAACTAATGGTTTTGTCTGTTGAACTTATTTTTATTTCTGTTTTTAATTGATTTAAAACAGCATTATCTGAAATTATTTTAATTGCAAAATGTATTTCATTTTCTTTTAAAACAGAAGTGCAAACAGATAAAAAATCAATTGTATTTTGAATCTTTGGCTTTAGTCGCTTGTTATTTTGATATAGGCAAAAACTAATGCGATTCAAAACAATGCAAAAATTCGGGGCAGAAAATATTGTGTTGTTTCCTCCGTCAATAAATGCAATTCGTTTATGTTTTAAATTTTCTAAATTATTTTTTTTAATTTCAAAAAAATATTTTTTATTTATTTTATATGGCTTGTATTTTTCCTTGTTTTTAAAAAATGCGATATTACCATTTTCCTGATATTTTAATTGTTTTTTTAATACATTTATGCAATCATTAATATTTATGTTTGATACCATAACTTTTAAATAAATCCCAGGCATTCATCAATTCTTGCTGTTTCAGGACCTGTTGTTTTTGCCCCAGCAATATAATTATGGGAATTTGCCAATAACCCTGATTTTACAAAAATGCTGCCAAAATTAACGCTTCCGTAATTTCCTTTTAGATTTGATTTTTCTTTCAAATAATTTAAATATTCTTTATCTATTTCATTTGAACACAAAAAACCCTTGTTTGTAATAACAAAAAAAGCACTAATGATTTCTTTATCATGAATATCCAAAATATATATTTTTGTGCCTAATGCATCTTGAAGTTCCTGTTTTTTATGCTTTATTACAGGACTCAAAAAAGTAATATAATCATTTGACAATATTAAATTTCCAATTGCATTTTTTTTTGTCTCTAATAAATGTAATTTTGTAGTTTTCGGCAAGTTTAATTTTAAATTTTCAATTTCATCTTTGTCAATATTGTGCGGTGCAATAAGGCATTTGCTATTGCCTGCAAAAAAAAGCCCGAGCAATTCTGTTTCATAAGCACTTGCAATAATTTGCTTTGCACCAAAAGAATTAAGATTTATTGAATTATTTGGAATCAATATATATTTGTCTGTTGCAAAAATAAATAAGCCAATATTAACATCCCCCTTATATGTCCCTGTGTGCAAATACTTCGTTTTCATTATTTTATTCTTTTAATATCAATAAAAATTTTGTCTTTATTTGAAAAACCCAAGATATGTTTACTTATATTTTTATATTTATTTTCGCATTCAGCATAATTAGAAGCAGTTATTTTTAACCTATATTTTGGTGCAGAAATATAATTTATTATTGCGTTTTCTTCATTAATATTCAATATTTCTTTTATTTTTTCTAATCCATTTTCTTCATAAATTTTAATATACATATTCGCACTTATCTGCACTTGTTTTTTGCTTAAATTTTTTTGGACAATATTATATAAATCATTTGTAAAATCAAAATTTATTTTTGTTATTTTGCAAAATTTTTCTACACCTTCGTCTTTTAAAAAATCAAATCCTTCTTTTAATGTTGAAAATTTGTTTAGAATTGTTTCTCTCAATTCTTCATATGTTTTGTCTGTTTTGTTTTTCTTGGCAATTATTTTCAATAAATTTTCTGCCTTTTGTTTTTGCCTGTATTCTTTTTCTTTATCTCTTAAAATATTTACAGAGACCTGCTTAAAGGATAAATTAATACTTGAAGCATTTGAATTAATTGAAAGTATTTTTGCAACCTTTATTTCATTGGGCCTTGCAAATTTTTTTATATTTTTTATCCAGCAATTTGCAATTTCAGAAATATGCACAAACCCCAAAACAGAATCATATTCTTCTAATGTAACAATTACACTATTTGACCCTATTTCTTTTATTTTGGCTATTACATATTCTCCTTTTTCTGGTATTTTCATAATAATATAAATTTAGTATAAATTTATATAGATTTATAGAATTAAAGTTTAATCAATAAAATATTATGAAAATAAAAGAAATAACCATAAATAACTTTAAAGGAATAGACAATCTTAATATTAAGCCAAAAATGATAAATCTAATTGTCGGAAAAAATAATACTGGCGAAATTTCTTGTTAGAAGCAATTGATTTGACATTTAATACTGAAAAAATTGAAGCAAAAATTAATATGATAATATATTTCTATAATTCAAATATTAAATAATGATGCGAAAATAAGTTAAAACCACTCAATTATAAACCACAAGATTCTTGTACCTTGTTGGATAACAACACAACTTTAACCCATTAGATAACATTTCAAATTTAACCTAGGATAAATGCAATTTATGTTATTATCCAACAGTGAAATTAATGCAGATTAAAAATAAATTTCGTGAACCTGTTCTGTGGATAGCATTGAATTTTGTTATTATCTGCGGGCGGATGGTATTCTGTGGTTTAATCCGCAAGAGTTTATTTGTCGCATCAGATAAGAAGAGTCACATAGTATGATTAATATTGACTCTAACGAATCTAAATTACACTATCTACAAATATACAACTGTTGAACTAAAAAACCAAATATAGAAATAGAGATTTGTTGAAAAAAGGATTAGCGAAAAATTTCACAGAAAATATAAAAGAATTTCACAAAAAAATAAAATTTACAAAAAAGATAGAGACAGAAATGGACAAAATATTGGCTAATTCAATAAATGAATAAATAATTTCAGAACTATTAAAAAAAAGCATAATTGTAGTCAAAGATAAAAAAGAAAAAATATATTTTTCAGTTGGAAAATCAAAAAAAAAATAAAAATTTTTTAAAAAATATTCTGAAATCAATTTCAAAGAATTTAAATAAAAAATTTAAAATTAAAATTCCAAAAGATATGTCTTTTCTTATTCACAAACCAAACTATTATGAATATGACCAAGATATGCTTGATTTGTTTTTTAAGGGAATAAAAATAGAAAAAGAAACAATTTTTATAAAAAATTTAAAATTGGATTATGTGGAAAAGATAACTGGAGAAGACAAAATTAAAATTCATAAAATTGAAGGGATAATTAAAAAACATAAATTATTGGAAAATCTTGAAAAATTGATTTTGATTATCTGCTATTTAAACAAAATATAAACCAAATGCAATACCTTATGGTTTTATGGGCGATGGATTTAAGGCAATGGTTGGTTTATTATGGCATCTTTCAACAGAGAAAATAAAAAACAAAATAATATTAATAGAAGAGTCAGAGAACTATATACACCCCGGCTACATCTGGCAATTAGTAAAATTTAATTAAATTTTCAAAAGAAGAAAACATGCAATTTTTCATTACCTCGCATAATGTTAATTTTATAGAAGCATTTCTGGATAAAAATATTATTGTAGAAAAAAATTATCAAAAAAGAATTAAATATTATGAGAATGGAAAAAATAAAGGAATATATTGTTCCTCAATCTCTTAACTATAAAGATGCAAAATCAAATATCGAAGACCTTTTGCTTGATTTGAGATAGATTTGAAATGAAAAAACTAATCCTTTGTGAAGGCAAGCACGACACATAATTTTTAAAGCAATTTTTTGAAAAATTGAATATTAAAAGTAATAAGATAAAATACTTTGATCAAAAGCAAGAGACAATCTAAAAAACATAAAATATGCAGAAACAAATTATATCAATAGTTTTATCCAAAAAACAAGTCCGTATAATATTTTAGCAAAGTCAGAAGGAGGAATGGGAATAGTAATTAATGTGTTTTCACATTTTGTATCTTTTATATTTGAAAATAAAACCATAAGCAAGACAATTTTGATTGAAGATTTGGATGATAGGTTTAAACCCATTTCTAAATAAAATAAGAAAAAAAATATTGAAGAGACGATTGGATATTTATAAAACTTAATAAAAAACAGATGAATTAGGAATTTCTATATTTTGGCATTCATTCATCTCTTGAAAGAGAATTAGAAAAAATAAAATATAACAGAGATATTAAAGATAAAATTTCAAAACTATTGGAAAATGAAGAGATTTTTAAATCATTAGAGCTGTTTTGTAATTAAATCCCAAATAGTAATTCTTTTAATTATCCTCCTCTGCTTTTACTGTCTCATCAATTATCTGCCTGTATAATTTTTTGACAAAAAAAACACTTATGTTTTTTTGCTCTGCTAATTTTTCAATTCTGTCAAATATTTGTTTTTCTCTGTTCTCTTGCTTTATTTTAATATTATTTTGTTTTTTGTATTTTGAAATATCGATTGCATATTTTAATCTCTCTGAGAGCAAATTAATGATTTTATCATCAATTTTGTCTATTTTTTTTCTTAATTCTTCGATGCACATATAAAGATTTATATAATTAAATATTTTAAAATAATATGGATTTATTTTCAAAAACAGTTTTTGGAGCAATTGTCCTTTATTTTTTATTTGTAATTGCGGCAACAAGTGATACAGGAAGCGGATCTGGTGGTTTTTTTTCAGATCTTTTTGGATCAAAAGAAACTATTTTTCTTTCCAAGCCGGGCGGCGATCTTGGAGAAGTAAAATCATCAAGAAGGATATTTAATTTAGGCATTGGAGAAAAAATTAATTTAAGTGCCGGCAAAAAACAAAATAAAACAATTAAGAAAATACAAGAGGAAATAAATATAGAGTCAAGCGTTTTGTCAGAAAAGCACCGAATTATTGAGTTTCAGGCACCTGCTCATTATGATAAAATATTTATGGTTTTTAATGTTAATCCTAAATTTGATTCAATGGGAAATTTAGTAATTGCTATTAACAATAAAACAATATATAGTGAGCGACCAAAAAATAACACAATATTTTTGGAAATACCAAAAAAATTAATTGAATTAAAAAAAAATACACTTAAAATAAGTGCTGAAAAATCCCAGAATATTTTGGGAAAAACCCATTATGCAATTGAAGATTTTAAAATAAAATATGAGACACCATATATGAATAAGGTCTCTTTTCCTATTGCTTTGGAAAATTATGAAATAAAAGGGTGGCATAGCGGAAAAATAAAGTTTGTTGTAGAAGAAGCAATTCGCAACAGCCCTTTAGAGATAATAATTAATAATAATATTATTTGCAGGAAAAAACCATTTGCATTAAATGATTATGAAATTAATTTCTCTAATTTAGAAGCAAAAATGATGCCAAAGGAAAATGAACTTGTATTTACAACAAAGCCGGATTCACAATATGTTTTGAGCAATATTCATTTGATAATAAAATATTATGACACAGACACTATTTCAAAAAAAATATATAACTTTAATTTATTGGACAGAGATATTGAAAAAATTAAAAAAAACAAGGCAAAATTAAATTTTTCTATTGACAAAATCAACCTTGAGCAGCCAATAATAATCAATATAAATAATTTTACAGAAACAATAGAAAATCCACAACTTGATTTTTACGAAATTCAATTAAATGAAACAGCATTTTTAAAAGGAAAAAACATAATTTCTTTTGAAACAACAGGAGCATATAAATTAAGGAACATTCAAATTTCTTTGGAATAATAATATTTTAAAAAAAATATTATTAATAAAATAATATAATATGCTAAATATAAATCTAATCAGAAATAATAAACAAATAATAATAGATGATCTGAAAAAAAGAAAAAAACAGGACTTAATTAATGTTTTAAACAAAATAATTGAAATAGACAAAAATAATCGCCTCTTGAAAAAAGAACTTGATGAATTAAGGCATAAAAGAAATATTTATTCTCTTGATATTTCAAAATTAATAAAGCAAAAAAAAACAATACAAGCAGACAAAGAAAAAATCAAAATCAAAAAAATAAATTGCAAGATAAAGGAAAAAAACAAAGAAGAAATAGAGCAAAAAAAAAAACTAAATAAATTAATGCTTTTGCTTCCAAATATTTTGCACAAGACAGTCCCTGTTGGCACTGATGAAAAAGATAATTTGGAAATACGAAAATTCGGCAAAA
>NJDR01000039.1 GCA_002254415.1 Candidatus Aenigmarchaeota archaeon ex4484_52 | reverse complement strand
ATCCTTTGCTGAACACATTGTAAAATAATTTTTCATTGTGAGTGTGTTTAGTTATCCATAACTAATCAGATATTTTAATATCAGGGCATCTTCTGGATGCACCACATCCACTAATTTATCTCCAACCACAAAAGTATTGCAAGTATGTTGTTGGAGATATTAGCAGAACACATATCTCTTGCTCATATAAAAGTATTACAACTTATATTATATATATGTTGTGCTATATATTTATTTAACTTTTGCTTCCCTATTCAATAAATAATTCATTTTTAATATTTTCTTTTATTATATCATAATGAATGAAGAATTAATAAAAATACAAGATCTAAAAGCAAAAGATGTAATGAGCAATAATTATGAAAAAATAACAATTTCTACATCAATTGCAGATGCTCTAAAAAAATTCAGAAATAAAGCAGAAGTGTGCTTTGTTTTTGAAAAAGACAAATACAGAGGTGTGATTACAGAGCGTTCAATTATTCGCTCACGCTTTGATCCAAAGCACCACAATGTTTCTAATATTGTAATAAATACACCAATTGTAGATATTGATGAAAATGCAATTAATATAGCAATGGCAATGCTTCAATCAAAAATGCGTTTTTTACCTGTTGCAAAAAATAATAAAATTATTGGGCAAATAAGCAATGACTTGTTTTTGAAAAAATTAAAACATACTTTTGTTGCAAATGAGGAATTAGGCACAATTATGACAAAAAATATAATAAGTGTAGATGAAAAAACACCAATAAGCACTGTTATGAATTTAATGAGAGAAAACAACATTAGCAGGGTTTTGATAAAAGACGATAAAATGGAAATTTGTGCAATTGCTGCTATGCATGATATTATTACAAAAATTATTTATCCCTCTGACAGAATATCGCGAGGACAAATAGTTGATGAAAAATTGCATTCATTATCTACTCCAATTTTTGAAATTGCAACAGCCCCTATAATTACATTAAAATCAAATGACAAAATAAAGCAGGCAATTGATATTTTTTTAAATGAGAGTATTTCATCAATTGTAATTGAAAACCAGCAAAACAATAAAATTATTGGCCTTGCAACAATCTCAGATGTATTTGAATATATTGCAAAATTAAAAAATAAAAATCAATCACTCAAATATGTTTTATCCCTGTCTAATATTAATCAAAATGAAATTGACAAAAAATTTATTGAAACAAAAATATTAAAAATAAACAAGAAATACAGGAATTATTTGGATAATGATGCAGTGATATTTATCCATGCACAATTCAAGAATAAACAAAATCATATAAAAATGCATCTTAATTCAAAAAAAGATGTAATAATAGCAACAGATTCTGATTTTGATTTCAAAATATGCTTTTCAAATGCAATAAGAAAATTAGATGAACTTATTGAAAAAAACAAAGAGAAATAATATTGCATATGCGGTTGTTTTGTTGTTTATTAATTGGAATTATTTTGATTAGTGGTTGTATTGATAAAGAACAACCAGAGGGGCTTATTTTAAACAAAACAATTGATAATTATTCTTTAATTGGATATTCAAATCTTCAAGCTGGAGAAATTGCGACATTTAAAATTGGTATTCCAAATCCAACAAACAGAACAAAGAAGATACACACTTTTGCTCTTACAATATGGCCACCTCATCCACCTATTGGCGGAAGCTGGAGTCCGTTTACAGGAACTTGGAAAAATAATTTAAAAATCCCTCCAAATGGAAAAATAGTAAATATTGATTTAAAAATTCCCTCTGATTTTAGCTCGGCAAAATATTTATTGAGAATATATCAATTAGATAATAAAGATTCTTCTAATAAAATTATATTAGAAAAATCAATTGACATTAGTTCAGTATTTGTTTTAAATATTAGTTTTCCTAAAAAAATAATACAAGGAAAAAGCTTTTTATTAAAAGTAAAAATAAAAAACACAGATAATAAAAAAATAATCAAGGATGTGATTTGTATGTTAGATACTCATTTTTATTTTGACTCTATTTCTCCAATTTCCAAGATGAGCGGAACTACGAAAGAAGTAGGAAAAATAAAACCAGGGGAAGAGAAAGAAATTATTTGGAATTTAACTCCAAAACATTGGGGCAATTTAAGAATAGATATAACAATAGATTCAAAAAATGCTGGAAGTTTGGAAATTTCAAAAGAAATAATTACTTTACAAAATCAAGATTAAATATTGGTGGAATTATTCTCTATTAATTTTTATCATAATAAATCGTTCTTGTCGGAAATGGAATATTAATGCCTGCTTTTTTGAATTCCTTGTTTATTTCTGTATTTAATTTGTCCTTTGCCAAAAATTGCTTAAATGGATTTTCCACCCATGCAACAAGAAGAAAATCCAAACTCGAATCTCCGTGATTTACAAAAAAAGCACATGGCTCTGGTTTTGAGAGTATAATATTTATTTTTTTTGCACAATTAATTAATGTTTTTTTTACTAAATCAATGTCTGTTCCATATTCAACGCCAATATTTATTTTTACTTTAATGTTTGATTTTGGCTGGTTGTAATTTATTATTTTTGAATTAGCAATTATGTTATTTGGAATATTAATCATTGTCTCGTCAGGGGTCTTTATACGAGTTGAACGCAATCCAATTTCAACTACATCACCTAATTCTCCGCCATCTAATTTTATTCTATCACCTACTTTAAATGGTTTGTCCGCATAAACAGATAATCCGCTAAAAATATGGCTAATTGTATCTTTGGATGCAAATGCAACTGCAAAGCCAGTAATACCTCCTGCTGCAAGCAAAGGGGTTATATCAATATTCCATATTGAAAAAAGAAAATAAATAAATATAAAGACAATTAATAGATTTACAATATTTTTTACCAAAGGAAAAATTTCATTGCCTATCTTTATTTTTGTTTTTTTGGTTAATTTTGGAAATACAACATTGAGAAAAAATTTTGAAAGTTTAAATAATATTTTGGTCCATAATAAAAGTCCAAGTGTTGCCAGAAGATTAGAAATAAGTTTAAAAATCCCCTCTGACAAATTCAATGTTTTGAAAGCAAAAAACAAACCAATTAAAATAAAAGATATAAAGACTGGTTTTTTAAGAATTGAAATTATTTCATCATCAATATCTGTTTTTGTTTTGGCTGTAATTTTAAAAAGAAATTTGATAAATAAAAAATCTACAATAATGCCAATTAAGCAAAAAGAAAAAACAATAAAAAGTGCATCAAAAACAGGATTTTTTCCAAATAAATTCAAAATATCGCTTATCATATATTTACTTAATATTAATAAAATTTCAAATACTTAATTCTCTTTGCAAATTCTTGCAATTTATTTTTGAAAACTTTTATGATTTTTTGCTTACAGGTTTTTCTTTTATTGTTTTCTCTTCTGGTTTTTCCTTTATATTTAAAACAATAATATGATCAATATTTGTTCTTTTTGCTTTTTCCCCTTTTGTTGTCTTATAAGTTACTTCAACAAAATTTTTATCCAGTATTTTTGTAATTTTGCCTTGTTTTCCTGCGAATCTACCTGCAACTCTTACACATTTTTTTCCGGTTTCAATTATTTTTTTTTCTTTTGTCATTATTATCACCCAATATGATTTTTACTTTAATTAAATCAATAATACTTTTTTAAGTTTAATTATCCAAAATAATTTAAGTTAGGTATTTGTAGTGCTTTTGTTTTTTTAATTATTTGCTCAAATTCTTTTATGTCTTTTTCTGTAATAGATGATTTGAATTTTTCAAGTGTTTTTATAAAATCATTTTGCATAATTGTTTTGGCTGATAAATTCTCTCTCAATACCTTTAAAGCTGTTTCTCTGCACAAATTTTCAATATCTGCTCCAACAAAGTTTTTTGTTTTTTCAATTAAATCACCAACATCAATTCCTTTATCAAGCGGCATTTTTTTTGTATAAATATCAAATATTTTTTTTCTTGCTGCTGCATCTGGCACAGGAACATAAATATGCCTGTCAAATCTTCCATTGCGCATAAATGCAGAATCAACTAAATCAGGGCGATTTGTTGCTGCCACAAGTATTACACCTTTTAGTCCTTCAAGCCCGTCTATTTCTGTTAAAAATTGCGTAATTAAACTATCTGTATATTCAATATTGCTTCCTCTTTTTCTTGCAATAGCATCTATTTCATCTATAAAAATAATGCATGGAGCAACCTGCCTTGCTCTTTTGAATAATTCTTTTATGTATTTTTCGCCTTCACCAACCCATTTGCTCAATAAATCACTTGCTTTAATAGAAATAAAATTTGCCTGTGTCTGGTTTGCAACTGCTTTTACAAGCAATGTTTTTCCAACACCAGGGAGTCCATATAAAAGCACTCCATGGGATGGTTTAATTCCCATTTTTTTAAATCTTTCTGGGTGTAAAATAGGCCATTCTATTACTTCTTTTAATTTTTGTTTTATATCTTCTAAACCTCCAACATCATTCCATGTTGTCTTTGGTATTTCTATCATTACTTCGCGCAATGCAGATGGTTCAACAAACTGCATTGCTGTTTTGAAATCATCATTTGAAACAAATATTTTTTCCAATTCTTTTTTTGTCAATTCTTCATTTTTTAAATCAAGTTTTGGCAATAATCTTCTCAATGCAATTAATGCAGCCTCTTTGCATAATGCTTCAAGATCTGCTCCGACATAGCCATATGTTTTCTGGCTTATTTTTTTAAAATCAACATTTTTGTCCAAAGGCATATATCTTGAATGAATTTTTAATATTTCACATCTTGCATTTGTATTTGGTGGCGATATCTCTATTTCCCGGTCGAATCTTCCCGGGCGCCTCAATGCACTATCCAAAGAATCTGGTCTGTTTGTTGCTGCCATCACAATTACATCATTTCTTGTATTCAGTCCATCCATACAGGATAGGAATTGTGCAACTAGTCTTTTATCTACTTCATTATAAACATCATCTCTTTTTGGAGTGATTGCATCTATTTCATCTATAAAAATAATGCACGGTGCATTGCTTTGTGCTTCCTTAAATATTTGTCTTATTCTTTTTTCACTATCTCCAATCCATTTTGAAGTAATTTCCGGGCCATTTATCATAATAAAATTACATCTTGACTCATTTGCAACTGCTTTTGCAATCAATGTCTTGCCGCATCCTGGGGCACCGTAAAGCAAAATTCCTTTTGGAGGACTAATACCTAATCTGTTAAATATTTCTGGGTGATTTACAGGAATATCAATAATTTCTCTTATTTTTTTTATTTCATTTTTTAAACCGCCAACATCTTCATAAGAAAAAATATCTGTTTTATATTTTTTTTTAAATACACCTTGTGCTATTGCAATATTTGTATTTTTTGTAATTCTCAAATATTTTTCACTTGGCTTTATATCGAAAACAACAAAATGAATATTCTGGAATCCAACAGAAATAAATTCTGCTAATTCAACACCAATTAATTGTTCTATTGCTTCTATTAA
Organism: Candidatus Aenigmarchaeota archaeon ex4484_52; assembly: GCA_002254415.1. Classification (GTDB taxonomy): domain Archaea; phylum EX4484-52; class EX4484-52; order EX4484-52; family EX4484-52; genus EX4484-52. Next base: position 332 of record NJDR01000039.1, on the reverse strand, counting down.
ATCCTGTTGTTTTGGACTTACAGGACATATAATATCCCCTTTTTTAATTATTCTTCCATTAAATAAATGATATAATTCATTTTTAGGTATTTCAAAGACAATATTTTTATTTAATGGTTTTAATTTAACAAAATCAGCTTCTGTGATATTTTTTATAGGAGTTATTGTTATTTTATCTCCAACAGTTGCACCAATGTTTTTTCTTGTAATTCCGTCAATTCTTACTATATCTAAATTAGAATCAGAAGGATAAGCACGCACAGCAATTGCACAACTTGCTTTTTGGCCCTGCAATTCTATTGCATCTCCTTCTCTTATTCCCAAATTAACTA
>NJDR01000008.1 GCA_002254415.1 Candidatus Aenigmarchaeota archaeon ex4484_52 | reverse complement strand
TTTTTTCTTATTAATGGAGATACATTTCCTTTTTCTTCAATAACTGCCATTTTTCTTTCAATTTCTTTTATTTCAGAAAAATACTTCGCAATATTTTGTTCTATTTTCTTTTTTGTTCTTCTTGATTTTAATTTATCAAAAATTTTCATATCCCTCTTTTATTTAATTTATCTCCAACCACAAAAGTATTGCAAGTATGTTGTTGGAGATATTAGCAGAACACATATCTCTTGACCGTATAAAATTATTACAACTTATATTATATATATGTTGTGCTATATATTATTTTTTACTTCGCAAAAGTTTTTTAATTTCAAATATCCATTCACTGCCTCTTCTTGAAGACCTTTATGACAATCTCTTTAATTCATTTTTGTCCATATTTTTCTTTAATTTTGCTTTTAGCTATTATTGTCTTTAACGAGCCTGATGGGATTTGAACCCATGGCTTTTTGCTTAGGAGGCAAACACTCTATCCTCTGAGTTACAGGCCCCTTTTAAAGCAGGAAGCCCTGCAATAAAGAATAATGCAACTAATTGCAAATATTCTACCTTATCCTTGTATCTTATATGCACGAAATATACAAATTTATGGCTGCTTCAATCAAGATCTGACCAGATTCATTTACATATTTGCCATATAAGGCAGGGATTCATTGTTCAAATACTTGCAATTATTATTGCACTTTTAATTATTACAAGGTTTTCAGTTCCCTTTTAGACAACAGGGCTTATAGTGGATGTGCCTAATATCCAAACCTATCCTGCTTTAAATTAATTGAAAAAATGTTTTTAAAGATATTTTTATTATTATTTTATATGGAATTTGAAAAAATAAAAGATGAAAAAAATTATCTTGAATTTAATTTAATTAATAGTAATGAAACACTTGCAAATACAATAAGAAGGACAATAATAACAAGTGTTCCTGTCTTTGCAGCAGACAAAATTGAAATTATAGAAAATGACTCTCCAATGTATGATGAAACAATTGCTCATCGCATTGCAATGATACCTTTTACTTATTCTGATAACTATATAAAAAAAGATAAATGCGAGTGCAAAGGAAAGGGATGCAATAAATGCACAGTTACTTTAATTGTAAAGAAAAAAGGAAAAGCAAATGTTTATTCAGGCGACTTTAAATCATCAGATAAAAATATTGTTCCTGTTTCAAATAATATTTTAATTACAAAACTCGAAGAAAATATGAATTTTGAAATAGAAATTAGCGTGATTTTGGGAACGCAAAAAGAGCATTCAAAATTTCAAAATTCAATTGCATCATTTAGTTATGATAATCCAGATAAAATTACATTTAAAATCAAATCAATAAGCGGAAGAAATGCAAAAGATATTCTTTTGGCTTCAATAGATATTTTAAAGGAAAAATTATCTGAATTTGAAAACCAAATAAGACAAAAAAATTCCAAATAAATATGGATTTGTTGGATGAAAATTTTAAAAAAAATATAAAATTATTTTCTTTTGCACTATTTAGTTTTTTTTTTGCATCAGGAATAATTCTTTTTGTTTTTGACATTAACAAAAAGGCATCAGCACTTTTTTTTTTGATAGGTGTTTTGTCTGCAATAATTCCTAATTCTATTTTAAATTATTTACAATTTAAAAAATATGAAAGCATTGAAAATGAATTTCCTGAATTTATGAAAAATTTTTCAGAAATTAAAAGAACAGGAATGACTTTTCCCCAAACATTTGAACAAATATCTAAATCAGATTTAGGAACACTTAGCCCATATATTAAAAAAACATCTTCACAAATATCATGGGGCCTGCCTTTTCCAGTTGCAATAAAAAAATTATCTGATTCAATTAAGGGCAGCAAAATAATAAAGCAATCTCTAATTATGATTTCAGAGGCATTCCAAATGGGTGGAAATGTCAGTGAATTAATGAGCAGTCTTGCAAAAAATATTTCTTCAATAAAAGAAATCAACAGCAGGCGAATAGCAGCAGTGAATCAGCAAATAATGATAATGTATTTTATTTTTTTTATATTTATTATTACAATTATTGGTGTCTATAAATTCCTAATTCCAATGCTTTCAATACAAATAGATCTTGCATCTCCCGGAAATATGATGTCCGGAAGCAGTAATCTTAATATGGAAAAAAGACAAATGCCTGATTTTTGCTCTGTTCCTCCTATTGCACCTATTTTGTGCAGTTTTGGCTCTGTTATGGGTTTTGAAAAAGACATAGTTAAAGGAAAAACAAAAGGCTTTGCAGATTATAAAGATACAGATGAATTAGAGCAGGAAGAACTTATTGAAGAAAAAACAAAAAGAGCATATCTTTATTTTAAATCATTATTTTTTATAATGTGCCTTGTTCAGGGCATCTGCACTGGCTTTATCGCTGGTATGTTAAAAACAGGAAAAGCAATAGCAAGTTTAAGCCATATTGGGATTATGTGCATTTCAAATTTAATAATATTTATATTATTTGTATAAATATAATTATAATAAATAGGTGAATAAAATGGATAATACAATAAAAAAAATATTATTGCTCGCTACTGGATTTGGAGCAATAACAAAAGAAAAAATAAAAAAGCTAGTTGAAGAGCTTGAAAAAAAAGGTGAAATCAGTGCAAAAGAAGGAAAAAAACTTGCAGAGGACTTAATTGAAAAATCAAAAAAACAAAGCCATAATATCAGAGAAACGATAGATGAGCAAATAAAAAAAACAATCAAAAATATGCCTTTTGCAACAAAACAAGACATAAAAAATTTAGAGAAAAAAATAGAAAAACTAAGCAAAAAAAAATAGCCAAAAAATTATTTTTAGAGTTTTTTTATTGCGTATAAATAATTTTTTCAAGCAATAAAAAAAACTTGAAAATTCGCTGCATTTTTTAATTTCATTTAGCGAATTTTGATGGTTTAAAAAACTCTTTTTTTCTTATTATTTTAAAAACGAATCAAATTAATTCCTGTTTTAAATTGAAATTTAAGATTCAATTTAAATGTATTTTCAGATAAATTTATTGGAACAATATTTATATCTCTAAACTCAAGAAGACATTAAAGATAAAATAACCAAACTTTTTTTTAAAATAACAAATAGTTTATTTACTATAAAAATATAATATGGATTTTGGATTAATTTTAATGTATTGCATTGCTTTTTTTGGTTTATTCACTAGTTTTTTTTTCCTGCTTGTTTTATTTGAAAAAAAAAAAAATCTAAAAACACCAAATTTAAAGCAATACAAAAATATCTCGATAATCGTGCCTGCCTATAATGAAGAGAAAACAATTAAAAAAACCCTGGACTCTCTTCTTGATTTAAACTGGCAAAAGGAAAAAATAGAAATAATTTGTATTGATGATGGTTCAACTGACAACACAGGAAAAATTATTGAAAAATACAAAGGAAAAGGGATTAAATTATTTGTACAAAAAAACAAAGGAAAGGGAGCGGCAATGAATGCGGGTTTAAAATTGGCAAAAGGCGAATTTGTTGCATGCCTTGATGCTGACTCTTTTGTCGATAAAAATGCATTAAAAAATATGATTGGCTTTTTTGAAGATAAATCTGTAATGGCAGTAACCCCTGCTTTGAAAATGCACAGACCTATAAACTGGCTGGACAAAATACAAAGAATTGAATATATGATTGGGATATATTTAAGAAAAACATTTTCTATTATTAATGTTTTGACTGTAACGCCCGGTCCTTTTTCTGTTTATAGAATGAGTTTTTTTAAAAAATACGGTGGCTATGATGAAAATAATATTACAGAAGATCTTGAAATCGCTTTAAGGATACAAAAGCACCATTACAAAATAGAAAATTCACTTAATGCTTTTGTCTATACAAAACCATGTTCTGATTTTTCATCACTAATGAAACAGAGAACAAGATGGTATTGCGGAGCATTAACAAATTTTTTAAAATATAGGGAATTATTTAGCAGAGAATATGGCGACTTTGGGGTGTTTTTGCTGCCAAGTTCACTTATCAGTGTGTTTCTGGTGGAAATTCTGTGCTTTTATTTAATTGCCAAATTTCTAAATAAATGGATAGAAAAAATAATAAATTGGTATTATATTGGTTTTGATTTTAATAATTTATTTATATTTCATTTTGATTGGTTTATGATCAATTTTAGGCCATTGGTAACGCTTGCTACTGCTGGGTTTTTGTGCGGAATTGCAATTGTTTTTATTTCAAAAAAAATCTCTCAAGAAAAAGACAAAATTAAATTTGACTATTTGTTTTATATTTTGGTATATTTATTTCTTTTTGCCTCGTGGTGGTTTGTTGCAATTGTTTATTATATAACCGGCAAAAAAATAAAATGGTAATATATCTCTAATATCTATAAAACAATTTTATATACATTTATATACAAATAATCAAAAATATAAAGAAAAAAATCTCACACCACACATTTATATTGCTTTTGTGCTGTGAGATATAATATTAGATATCTTAAATATCTCTTGCCTTTATTGTTTTTCTGCCATTAGCTTCTGCTCTTTCCACTGCTTTTTCAAGCAAGTTTTCAACAGCTTCGCTTAATGCCTCATCTGCTTCACCAGATACATTCATTTCTTTTTCTTTTGCAAATTCTCTTACCTTGCTTTTTACTATATAACTTTCTCCCATATTTACCACTTTTTATTTTTTTTCAGAGATGATATTTACATCCTGTATATTGATATTACATGTCAATTATATAAATATTTGCTTTTTAATGCTTTATGAAACAAAGAATGGCAATATATCTTGACAAAACCATTTTGATTTTTGAAGAAGAAGATGCAAAAAAAATATATACTGAAAAATATTTTGGAAAGTTCATTGATTTTGGAGAAAAAAAAGCACTTCAATTAAGTTTTGAAGAATCCCTGTATTTGCTCGAATCAAAAAAAATAACAATAAAAAACAATAAAGACAATAAAATTCTTGATTTTGAATTATTTTATAAAATTTGTTCTGATTTGGATAAAGAATTATATCAAAAATATTGTGTATATCGCGATATTAGAAAAAAGGGATATATTATCAAGTCCGGCTTTAAATTCGGGACTCATTTCAGGGTCTATGAAAAAGGAGTAAATCCGTACAAAACAGGTGATAAAACAAAAAAGGAACACACAAAATACAATGTGCACAGTGTAATGGAAAATGATGTTTTTGTATATAATGAAATATCACGATATGTGCGGCTCTCTCATAATATTCGCTCAATTGCTCTTTTAGGTGTTGTTGATTCAGAGGGGCAGGTAACATATTATTCTGTGCAAAGAATTAAATTATAATATCTTTTTAAATATTAATTGCAATATACTTAATTTATATGCCGGAAATCAAATTAATAATAGAAAAAACACTTCTAAACGGGATTGTAAAACCTCCTGCTTCAAAAAGTTTTACACACAGAGCAATAATTTGTGCCTCGCTTTCAAATAAAATATCCAAAATTTACAATCCCCTAATATGCCAAGACACTCTTTGCACAATAAATGCATTTAAAGCACTTGGTGCAGAAATATATTTCAAAAACGGTTTTATTGAAATCAGAGGCATCGGCAATAATTTAAACAAGAAAAATTCATCCTGTGAAATAAATTGCAAAAACTCTGGCTCTACTATGCGATTTATAATTCCAATTTGTGCTCTTTTATGTAATTCAGCAAAAATAACAGGAAGTGACGGCTTATTAAAGCGTCCGATTTTTCCAATAATAGATGCTTTGAGGCAATTAAATGCAAATATAATCTGCAATAAAGAATTTCCTCCTGTCTTAATTGAAAAAAGCGATTTAAAGCCAAATATCATTAAAATCAAAGGAAACATAAGTTCGCAGTATATTTCCGGCTTATTATTTATTTTGCCTCTTTTAAAGGAAAAAACACAAATCATCATTACAACAGAAGTAGAGTCAAAAAATTATATTTTGATGACTTTAGATGTATTAAAGAAATTTGGGATTAAAATACATTCATCTGATGATTTGAAAAATTTTGTAATTGAGCCAAATCAAAAATATATTTCTGTTGAGAATTTATTAATAGAAAATGATTATTCTTCGGCCGCATTTTTGTTTGCAGGAGGTGTGCTTGCAGCAAAAAATCAAATCATTATTAAAGGCCTAAATGAAAATTCACTTCAGGGCGACAGAAAAATTATTAACATTTTAGAGCAAATGAATGCAAAAATAAGTTTTGCAGAAAATAATTTCATTGTTGAAAAAAGTAATTTAAAGGCAGTTGAAATAGATGCAAAAGATATTCCTGATTTGGTTCCGATACTTTGCGTAATTGCATCTCAGGCAAACGGCAAGACAATAATAAAAAACACAGAGCGATTAAAAATAAAAGAGTGCAACAGATCAGAGGCAATTGTAGTTAATTTGAGGCAAATGAATGCAAATATAATTGAAAAACAAAATTCAATAGAAATAATCGGACCGGCACAATTATCCGGTACAATAATAAATCCCTTTGATGACCACAGGATTGCAATGGCATGCACTATTGCTGGGTTTATTGCAAAAAGCGACACAATTATTAAAAATCCTGTTTGCATAAAAAAATCATATCCTGATTTTTTTGATGATTTAAGAATATTGGGTGCAAATCTAATGCCTTTTTTTGACGGCCTGGGAAGAAAAATAAAAATTGCGATGTATGGGGACTCTCATGGCAAAAAAATAGGTGTATTAATTAGTGGTATTTCAAAAAACATTAAAATTACAAACAAGGATATTCAGGATGAAGTAGACAAGAGAAAAAGCACAAGTGATTTAACAACAGCAAGAAAAGAGCAGGATAAAATAAATATAATTTCTGGAATTGAAAATCAATACACAAATGGTAAAACAATTATGATAGAAATACAAAATAAAAATATTAATTCCAATGCCTATGAAAGCATAAAAAACACTCCCCGACCGGGCCATGCTGATTTTGTTGCAAGACAAAAATATGCAAGTGTTTTTGATTTGTCAGGTGGGGGTTTTGCATCTGGAAGAATGACAGCAGTAATGGTTGCAGCAGGTGCAATTGCAAAAAAGGTTTTGCAAAACAAGGGTGTAAAAATCTGTGCTTATGTAAAACAAATTGAAAATATTAAATTAGATAAACAAATTTGTTTAAATGATATTTTAAAGAATAAAAAAATAATAAAAAAAATAAAAGAACTGAAAAACAAAAATGATTCTGTCGGTGGTATTGTTGAATGCATTATAACTGGTTTGCCTATTGGTTTGGGCGAGCCGTTATTTGATTCTGTTGAAAGTGTAATATCTCATTCAATGTTTTGCATTCCGGCAATCAAGGCAATAGAGTTTGGCAGTGGCTTTAAATCAGTACAAAATTATGGAAGCCAAAACAATGATGAATTTTATTTTGACGGTGAAGGTAATGTAAAAACACATACAAATAATTGCGGTGGTATTTTGGGAGGAATTACAAATTCAATGCCTGTAGTATTTAGAGTTGCGGTAAAGCCGACATCTTCAATCGGAATTTGGCAAAATACAATAAATATCAAAACATTTCAAAATGTAAAAATAAAGATACAGGGACGGCATGACCCTTGCATTGCAATAAGAGTGCCACCAATTGTAGAGGCGATGGCAGCAATTTCAATTCTTGATCTATTTGAGCAAAAATAATTATGTCTGGAAAATCTAAAAAAGCAATTTCACCTTTAATTGCATCTGCTTTGCTTGTTGCCATTACTTTTTCTGTTGCTATTTTTGTATCAGAGTGGTTTAGCAGTGTTGCAAAGACACAATCAAATTTAGCAATCAATTGTGCAAGGCCAGAATGCACTTCTGTTGGGTTGGCAGTAATTAATGCAAATTTTACTAAAAAAAACAATTCTGTAAATGACAATTATACACTAATAATTAATATTGAAAATACTGGAACAACAACAACAAACATAATAAAAATTCAAATATTATATGCTGATGAAACAATTGATGATGCTATTTTTTATGTAAATAAAAGCGGGTTTGCAACAGAAATTGGCAATATTACATTATGTGCAAATACAATTAAATCAATTACTATAAATAACACTCACAACAAAACAATTAATTCAATAAATGTAATATCAAATTGTGCTGGAAAAAATATCAAAATTTGCTCTATTTTGAATAATCCTTGATTTTCTTATCTCATTAGAACATCTAAATTATAAAACCCATTAATATCTGTAAAATATAAATCAGGATTAAAAAAACAACCGAAAATAAAATTATAAATTTCAGTAGTTTTCTGTTGTTGTAAATGCCATAAATAAAAGGAAAAATAAATAAAAAATATAAAGCAAAAAAAGCAATGGGAATTGCTATTTTTTCTGCAAACTCAATAGACAAAGAAAAAAATATACTTATATCCGGCTGGTCTTTCCTGAAAATAACCATTCCAGAAATCATGCTTGCAAGGCATGAACACAATATAAATAAAATAATGCCTAAAAACCAAGCATATTTACTGATATATTCTTTCAAAATTATTTTTGTTGATGTAGAATCATTAATCCATAAATCATCAATTAAATATAGGGAGGGACTGTTTATTTTAATTTTGGTATATTTTAAATTTTTAATTGTATTTTTGTCATTAAAGAAAAATTTCAATTTATTTGGTACCTCATATTCTTTTTGAAGAAAATAATTGACTTTTGCGTATTCTTTAATTTCTTTATAAAATTCTGGTTCAACATAATTTATTACATAAACAAGCATTGGAATTTCTTTATCTCCATAAATGCTTGTTGTTTTTAGAGGAAAATATATTTTGTCTGTTGGGAAGGAGAGATATGTTCTGATTGCATATTTATAGTTAAATAATGCGTTATTATACCTTATAATACTATCTCTCATTCTTATTTTGATTATTAGTTCATTCTTTTTATTCTTTATCCGGGGATAAGTATATAATTCATAATTTCTTAATTCATCGTTTATATTGTCCAGTGCCATTTGAAAGATTATTGTTTCTTTTGTTTCTGTTTTATTGATAAAATCTTCCAGAGTATTTTTTATTTCTTCAATAGTATTTTTTTCTTCCAAAACTTCTTTCATATACGCAATGGGCTGACTTTTCTTGAATTCCTCAACATCACTAATCCAGCTAATGACAAAAGAATAATCCCGCCCAATGTATTCGTCCAAAATTAAGTCAAAATCATCAGGAAGTTGCAATTCTCTTTTAGACAGATAATTAGAAAGAGACGAAATGTTTTTGGCAGTAACAAGTTCTGTTATTATGCCTGTTTTTTCTATATGACTGTGAATTTGTATTTCTTTATCTAAATCACTCGCACTTTTTAGACCCAATGTTTGAGTTAAAATAATAAATTTATTAAAAAAATAAAAAGAGTTTAGATTAAATATCTGGGATATCTTCATCAAATCAAAAGTATCTGAAATTTCCTTATTTGCCCTCATCTCCACATCATACCCATGAAATTTTGGAAATTCTTTAACTATATCTATTTTCGTATCTTCTGGTTTGCTAGGAACAGGAAAAATCCACACAGCTTTTTCCCCCTGCAAATTATTGACATTGACAGATAAAATCATATTTTCTAATCCGTTTTCATAATTGATTGCGCATGCCTGCCCATCCATATCCTGGAGATTCCATGACGATGTATCATAATCGTAATAAAATACACCTCCATCAGCAAAAGCATAAGAGGAGAAAAATAAGAAACAAAATAATAAAATCAATGTTGTTTTCAAGCTCATAAAATAATAACAAATAGAAGTATATAAATGTTAGATTAATCCGAATTTTACTCTCATTCTTTGGATTTTTAAGATTGCTTTGACTTACTTTAATTTACAGAATTTTTTTTTATCTTTTTTGTTTTAACAGATAAAATTGCCTCTTCAAGCAAATTTAATTTATCTTCTATTGTGCTGATATGCTTTTTTAAGTTAGATAAAGTATCCTGTAATTCAATAATATCAATATTTGAAATTAAATTCTTATCTTCGATAGTTTTTATTCTTAAATATAAATCATGTATTTTCTCTTTATCATCTTTTGACATAAAGAAAGTATTTAAAAATAATTTTATAAATTTGTCTTGAATTTCATTCTTGCATACATTGCAATTTTAGATGGAAACCTGAATGAATTAGGCGTGTTTTCATATCTCCTGTTTTTGGCATTGCAAATTCCTGCTGACAAAAATACATCAACATAAATCAAATATCTCCAATAATTTGCCTTTATTCTTTTGTAAAAAATATCTGCAAGAGACAGCATCCTGTATGCATTTTTAATATCTTGCTTTTTCGTGTATTGGTAGGGTATGTTTTCTCTTAAATATTGCATTAACAGGTCCTTATCATCATTGTTTTTTGACAAAATATCTAAAGATGCATCAATTGATTTTGTTTTGAAAATGATTTTTAGGCAATTATTTATTTGGCTAGTTGTGTCTCTGTAATTGTCTTTTGAAATCAAATCATAGGAAATTTTATTGTAAGAGAAATATGCAACATTTAATTCAATCAAAGCACAACGAATGTCGCTATCACAAATTCTTGCAATATAATTCAATGCCTTTTGTTCATATTCAATATTTTTTATTTTACAGAATCTTTCTAAAAAATCGTATATTTCAAATGTGGTTATTTTTTTAAATTCAAATTTGATTGATTTTTTTTTTATATTTTTTATGAATTTTGCAGATGGCTCGTCTGTTGCAAAAATAATTGGATATTTTGAATGATGAATTATTTCATCCAATTCTTTTTGAGGATTTTTTAATTTAATTTCTTTGGTTTTTCTTTTTTTCTTTTTGCCATGCTTTTTTTCCAATCTTTCTTTTTCCAGGTCTGATTTTGTCTTTGCTGAAAATCTTGCTGGAATTGCCTCTGCATTGTCAAAAAAAATTATTTTTTTATTTGAAAAAAGAGATTGTTGTTTTGTTATTTCTTTGGCATTTAAAATTGCATCTCTTGTCCTGAATTCAAATCCATTAATACATATTAATTGGCAATCCAATTGTTTTGCAAGCAATTTTACAAAATATGTTTTTCCAAGCCCTGATTGTCCAAAAATCAATATTGGCTTTTTTTGCTTTTGCAAAAATTGTTTTTTTATTTCTGTGCTTATTTTTTCTCTAGTGTTTTTATTTCCGCAAAAGCCAATATTTGGATCTAACTCTATCAATTCAACAAAGGATTGCATATTTGTATCTTAGAATTTATTTTTTAAATGTTTTTTACGATATACAAAATATAAAATTACGCTAACAATAATTAAAATAAATAAGAAAAAATTATTTTTATATTCTTCTGGTTCTAAAATTTGTTTTTTATTGTCTATTTCTATTGTTTCTTTTTGCTTTGTTTCATCATCTGTTTTTGTCTCAGAAATTATTTCATCTTTTTGTTCTTTTTCCACTTCTTTTTGTTCATCTTTATCTGGTCATTTTTTCTATTTCATCCAAAACTTTTTGTTTTGTGCCAACTGCAAAATAGCTCAATCCAGAACTCTTTGCTTTGTAATAATAATTTGTATCTAAATAAGAATAAGTTGTTTCTAATTCTTGCCATTTATCATTATTATACCTTAAAAGAACTATATTGTTTTTATCTTCATTATTATCTGTAATCCATTTTTTTTCTACTACAAAAGAAATTGCCGCCTGTTTTATTTGGCTGTTGTTTATATTTGTATGAGTGATTTTAATATATTGATATTCTTTATTCAATTTTGGTGTTGAATTTGTTTTGGTTTTATAATAAAAGTTTTTTATGGGCCAATACGCTCTGTATCTCTTGGAAACAAAGTTGCTTCCCTGATATTTGACAAATTGCACAAAGTCATTGTAAAGCGTTCCAATCCAATAGACCATCCGCTATGCGGCGGTGCTCCATATCTAAATGATTTAATATATGACTTAAAATTTTCAATATCCATTTGCTTTTCTTTTAGTTTTTGTTCCAGCAATTCAGGAATATGAATACGCTCTGCACCAGAGGCCAATTCCATTCCTCCAAATAATAAATCATAGGACTTTGAAAATTTTTTGTCTTTTTCATCTGGCATCGAATAAAATGCCCTTAAATCACTTGGCCATTTTTTGACGATGATTGGCTTGTTTTCGTAAATTTGGCAGATTTTTTTTTCTGCCTTACTCCCTAAGTCATCTCCAAATTTAATATCTATCTTATTTTTTTGCAATATTTTAATTGCCTCTGTATATTCAATTTTTGGAATTTCATTATTGCTTATTTCATTTAATTCAACTCCCAAGATTTCTAATTCTGTTTTGCATTTTTTATTTATGTCTTTTACAATATAGCAAAATACCTCGCAGAGTAAATTTATTGCATCACTCCAGTCAAAAAAACATGCTTCTGCATCCATCTGCCTTGACTCAGATAAGTGTTTTATTGTATTTGAGACCTCTGCTCTCCAAATTCTTGATATTGTAAATACACGCTCCATTCCGCCAATTGCTGCCATTTGCTTGTATAATTGAGGGCTTTGTGCTAAAAATGCCTCTTTTTGATAATAAAGCAGAGAAAATAAATCAGCACCTCCTTCTGATGAAGAAGATATAATCCCTGGAGAATTAAATTCATAAAAATCATTGCTTATCATAAATTGCCTAAATGATTGCATTATTTGTGCCTGAATTTTAAAAATAGCCAATGTCTTTTGATTTCTTAAATCAAGATAGCGATAATCCAGTCGTTTGGATAATGTTATTGTGGCTCTTTCATCTGTTGGAATTGGTAAATTAGGATAAGCTTTTGATATTACAGAAATCTCTTTTGGAATTAATTCAACCCCGTTAAAGGCATTTTTTGCTTGTTTTGGTGTCCCGGTTATTTCAACACTGGACTCTTTTGTAATATGCCTTATTGTTTCAATAATTTTTACATCCACAATTCCCTGTTTTGCAATTATTTGAATTTTTGATTTTTGGTCCTTTAATATTAAAAAAACAAGTTTTCCAATATCTCTTATTTCATCAACCCAGCCTTTAAGAGTAATTTCTTTGCCAATGTTATTTTTTGCATCTGTTGTAAATGTCTTGATTGGTTTCATATTTTAATTTATTCAATATGTTAAAGATAATAATAAAAATTTATATTCATATGTTGTTTGATGGAAAAAATAAGAGTATTTGCTCCTTCAAGTGTGGCTAATGTGTCTTGCGGCTATGATATTTTTGGATTTGCAATTGATGAGCCCGGGGACGAAGTAGTTGTTAAAATAAAAAATAAGCCTGGTGTTGTAATTACAAAAATTACCGGAGATAATGGAAAATTGCCAAAAGAGGCAGATAAGAATACCGCAGGTGTTGCTGTACAGAGTTTTCTAAAAAATATAAAGACAAATAAAGGAGTCGAGATTGAGCTCTATAAAAAAATGCCTTTGTGCAGTGGTTTGGGATCAAGTGCTACAAGTGCTGTTGCAGCAGTTTTTGGTGCAAATATGCTTTTTGGAAATATTTTGAGCAAAGAAGAATTACTATTATTTACAATGGAGTCAGAAAAAATTGCATGTGGTTCTGCTCACGCAGATAATGTAGCTCCTTCTTTGTTTGGAGGATTCGTGCTTATAAGAAGTTACAATCCCTTGGATATTGTAAAAATTCCAACACCGGATTTATATTGCACTATTATCCATCCAGATATTATTGTTAAAACAAAAGATGCAAGAAAAATATTAAAGCCAGAAGTTTGTCTCAAAGATGTAGTTGCACAATGTGGAAATGTTGCAGCATTAATTGCAGGGTTTTATAAATTAGATTATGAATTAATTTCAAGATCTCTAAATGATTGTATAATTGAACCTCAAAGATCAAAATTTATTCCTGGTTTTATGGAAGTGAAAAAAGCAGCATTAAATAATGGTGCATTGGGAAGTAGTATTTCCGGAAGCGGTCCTTCCATATTTGCATTGTGCAAAACATTGGCAATTGCAAAAATTGTTGGAAATGCAATGCAAAAGGCCTTTGAGTTGCAAAATATTGACAGCGATATTTATATATCCAAAATAAACAATGTTGGTCCAAGAGAGGTTATTGATAATGAAGAAAATTAAATATTACAGCACAAACAACAAATTAGAAAAAGCAGATTTTCAAACTGCTCTTCTAAATGGAATTGCTTCTAACAATGGCTTGTATATGATAGATAAGAATGATATTCCAAAATTTACAAAAGAAAAAATAAAATCTTTTCAAAATATGGCTTATTGCCAAATTGCTTTTGAAGTTTTATATCCTTATTTGGCAAATGAAATAGAGAAGGATAAATTAAAGGAGATTCTATTTGATGCTTATAGCAAAGATATAAGTCCAATAATTCAATATGTTGACAATGGAAAAATAAATATTATGTGGCTTACAAAAGGACCAACCTATTCTTTTAAGGACTATGCAGCAAGATTTTTTGGAAGAGTTTTGAATTATTTTTTAGAAAAACAAAAACAAAAAAAAATTGTTGTAGTTGCAACAAGTGGTGATACAGGCGGTGCTGTTGCAGATGCCCTTTTTGGTTTGAATAATATTTCAAATTTTGTTTTCTTCCCAAAAGATGGAATTAGTCAAAATCAAAGGAGACAAATGACAACATTAAAAAATAATATTTATGCATTCCAAATTGATGGAAATTTTGATATATGCCAGACAATGGTTAAAAGAATACTAAATGACAAAGATTTTGCAAAAAGAGTATTTAATGATGAAAATATTTTTACTACTGCAAATTCAATTAATATTGCCAGAATTTTGCCTCAAATAGTTTTTGGTTTTTTCGCTTATTCCCGCGTTGCCAAAAATAATGAAGAAATGATTGCAAGTATTCCTTGTGGCAATTTTGCAGATATGATGGCAGTTGTTATTGCAAAAAATATGGGATTACCTCTCTCAAAAATAATTTGCGGTGTTAATGAAAATAGGGTTTTTTCTGAATTTTTAAAAACAAATAAATACAAAGTTCAGCCATTAAAAATATGTCCTTCTTCTGCTATGAATATAGCACATCCAAGTAATTTTGCAAGATTGATAGATATTTATGGTGGCCATATTTATGGCGAAACGATAGATAAAATGCCGGATATGGATTTAATGAAGAAGGATTTATTTTCTGTTTCTGTCTCAAATCAAGATCATTATAATACAATAAAAGACATCTATGATAAATACAAGGTTATATTAGAACCGCATGGTGCTGTTTCACTAAAAGCAGCACAAATATATCTCAATTACAATAATTCCACATCTGATAAAAAAAATAATTGTGTAATCTGGGAGACAGCAGACCCGGGAAAATTTCCAGAATGTATTTTGAAGGCAATAAAAATCAAGCCAGAAATACCAAAAAATATAATTAAGCAGCAGGCAAAAAAAGAGCGAATTTATAATATCAACAGTAATCCTGATATAGAAAATGGTATAAAAAAATTGAGCAATGCACAATATAATGAATTTTTATCTATTGCAAAAGGAATTTTTGATTAATTAAAAATTATGAAAAAATTTTGTCCAAAATGCGGTAAGATTACAAAAACTTTTTATTGTTCTTTATGCGAAACTTGTTATTCAAAAAAATTTAAAACCAATATCCACAAAATATGCAAAAATGTTTTTGTCTGTAACTGTGGCAATTTAACCCATGGGCAATTAATTAAAAAAAATATATCTTTAAATAAATTTATTGATTTTTCTATTGAAAAAGAATTGAAAAAAATATTCAAAAAAAAATACAATGATTATAAGTATGTCTATATTCAGGCAGAACAAAAAAAAGAAGAAATAAACAAATGCATTTTAGTGAAGCAAAACAAAATCACAATTGCTAAATATAATTTTAGATTTTTGATAAAAAATAAAATGTGCAGGACTTGTTTAATTTCAAAATCCGGCTATTATGAAGCAATATTGCAATTAAGAGGCAGTGAAAAATTCACAAAAGATATTTCGTCAATTATTGAAAAAACAACAGATTCAAGCAATTTAGAAAATTCATTTATAAAAATTAAAAAACAAAATAAAAATTTAGCAAATATTGAAATTGGAACAAAAAAATTATTTGGAAAAATAAAAAAACAAATTTTGTTAAGATATAAACCCTTAATTAAAATGTCTTATTCATTACATAAAATTGACGATGGAAAAAAAATTTATAAGACAACAATATTGATTAAGGAAAAGCAAAAAAACTTGCGAGCAAATAATTAAAATAATCTTTGATTATCATTCCCGAATTCCTCATTAATAAACCCCTTAAAATTCATTTGTTTTTACATTATGTTTTGAGATAGCGGTTTTACTTTCTTTATTTCTCCAGTTCAAGCCATGTCTCAATGCTATATTTTTGTTCAAGTTTTGCGCATCGCATCATATCAAAAGTTGAATCGTAACAATAGTGCAACCATAATAAAAACCATCCTCTTTACTACTTCATCTTTCTGTGCATTAATGACGAGAAGCCAGATATCCTTTTTAGTGTTCTGAAACACTTTTCCACAACATCTTTCTCTTTGCACATACTCAAGAATTATTCCCATGTAAATCTCTATTATAAAGAATAACTATCTTGCCGTTCTCTGTGCAATGGCTTTCTTTTTAATTACTATCTTAAAATGATCTCCAATCACCTTATATTCAAAATACGATTTCAAATCCCTTGCAATAGATTCGAACTTACTTTCGGATTTCATCGTTTCTGTATATTCGCCCTTAAAAGCGCATCTCTTATTTCATAGAGTTTCACATAAAAAGAGTTCTTCTCTTCCGCAAATAATGATTTAAAAATAAGAAAATAAATAATAATGCAATTAATATTATTTTTTCATATTATAGTTGATATTATATTTTTTAACTTTTCTTTTTTTATAAACATCAAATACAACTACAATAAGCAAAGATGAAAAAACAGCAATAGAAATATTTACTAAACCGACAGGCAATGTCTCAAATATTGAATTCATACCAGCAAAATAAACTACCAGTAAAGTCAATAAAACAGATAATATTGATGCCAAAAATAAATATTTATTTACTAACAAAGATCGCCCTATTACTTTTTTTCTAAATGACCTGAAATTATATGCATTTGCTATTTCCATAAAAACCAAAGTAATTAGAGTTGTTGTTCTTGCAACAGCAATGCTTTGACCCAAAACATAATAAGAAATAAAAAATGCAGACAGGCATACGACTCCAACAACAATTGCTGCAATTGCAATATAGACAAATAATTCCTTGTTTAAAATTGTTTTTTTCTTTCGTGGCTTTATTTTCATTATATCGCCGGATGACGGATTAAAGCCCAATGCAATTGCTGTCAGGTCATCTGTTACAAGATTCATAAATAAAATCTGCAAAGCAAGCAAAGGTAGGGGAAATCCAAGTAATATTCCAAAAAATATAATTATTAATTCAGCATAATTGCAGGAGAGCTGATATGCAACGCATTTTTGCAAATTATTAAATATTACTCTCCCCTCTTTTATTGCAGAGACAATTGTTGCAAAATTATCATCTTTTAAAATCAAATCAGATGCCTGGCGCGATACATCTGTTCCGTTTTTTCCCATTGCAACACCGATGTGTGCCTGTTTTAGAGCAGGAGCATCATTTACTCCATCCCCTGTCATAGTTACAATTTCATTATTTTTTCTAAATGCATTTACAATCCTTAATTTATGCTCTGGTCTCACCCTTGCAAAGATAGCAACATTATTTACTGATTTTGATAATTCATAATCAGTTAATTGATCAATTTCATTTCCAGAAATAATTTCTCCATCAATTCCGATTTGCTTTCCGATTTGCTTTGCTGTCTCTTTATTGTCTCCTGTAATCATTTTAACTTTTATTCCTGCCTGCTTGCATGATTTTAATGCGTCCGGAATCTCTTCTCTTGGCGGGTCATCCATTGCTGCCAATCCTAAAAAAACAAGATCATTTTCTGTAATTTCCTTTTTCTTTGCCTGTTTGCAGCAAATGCAAAGCACTCTAAATCTGTCTTGCGTTAGTTTTTTATTAATATTTAGAATTTTTTGTTTTTGATCATTTTCCAATTCAATAATTTTATTTTGGCTTTGGATATATGAACATTTATCAAGCAGGACCTCTATTGCTCCGATTGAGTAAATATAATTTTCATCTTTTTCTTTAATTAATACACTTCTTTTTTTCCTGTTTGAATTAAATGGAATTTCTTCCTGGCGGACACAATTTAAATCATCTCTATAAATTCCTGCTTTTGCAGACATTATTAATAATGATGTCTCTGTTGGAGTGCCATTCGCCCTGTACTCTTCATCATTTCCTTTTCGCTCTATTTTTGAATCATTGCACAAAACCGCGGCTCTGAATAATTTATTTAAAGCAATATTTTTAGATGTATTTATTTTTTTATTATTATAAATAAAATCGCCTTTTGCCTTATATCCACTGCCCTCAACATCAATAATTTTATCCCAGATAAATATTTTTTTTACAGTCATTTCTCCCTTGGTTAGAGTTCCTGTTTTGTCAGTACAAATTATTGTTGTCTCTCCCAATGTCTCAATTATTGACATTCTATTTACTATTGCATTTTTTCCAGCCATAGTCCATGCTCCTTTTGCAAGCACTGAAATAAGCACAACAGGCAGCCCCTCTGGAAATGCAGAAACGCACAAAGCAATTACAACAATAATTACTTCAATCAAAAGCTCAGAGGAAAAAGGAATATTTTTTATCAGCATAATAATTCCGCTCAAAACAGAGACGCATATTGCAACAAATGCCATAAACTTTACAATATCATTTACTTTTTTTTGCAATGGCAGTTCTTTTTCTGCCTTTGATATCATTCCTGCTATTTTTCCAAAGGCCGTATTCATTCCAGTATGCAAAACCTTTGCTATGCATTTTCCTTCAATAACATAAGTACCCATAAAAACCAGATTCTCTTTTCCGTACTTATCTTCTGTTTTTGCTGCAATTTTCTTGACACCTTTTGACTCTCCTGTTAGAGCAGATTCATTTACAAGTAATTCTTTTGACTCCAATACAATACAGTCAGCAGGAATTTTTTCTCCTGTCCTCAAAACAATAATATCACCTGGCACAATATTTTTTGATTCAATTTCAATTTCTTTCCTGTCTCTAATTACAATAGAGACAGGTATAATCATTTGCTTTAATGCATTAATTGATTTTTCTGCCCTGTATTCCTGAACAAAGCCCAAAATCACTACAACAAATATAACTCCAAAAATAGCATAGCCAGTAATTGCCTTGCCTATAAAAAAAGACATTATTGCTGCAAAAAACAACAAATAGACGAGAAAATTATTCTTAACCTGCCTCAAAAGAATTCCAAAACCAGAGACCTTATTTATTTCTTTTAATTCATTAAAGCCAAATTCATTTAGTTTTTCTTGTGCCTGTTTTTTTGACAATCCGGAAAATTCATTCATAATGTTTTATATTTGTTAATCTCTTAAGCATATCAATATATAATTTGCTTGTTTTTTTAATTATTTTCTCTGGTAAAGCATGAATTTTTGGAATTTTTACTCCTTTATTTCTTGCTATATTAAGTTTATCTTTAAAGCCAATTTTAATATAATATTGCCTTACAAATTCTTTTGACAATTCAATAAATTTCCTTTTTATATTCTTGCTTATCCAAAAATCTGTCTTTATCTGCTGTTCCTAATGTATCAACAATTATTAAATTTCACCTCTCATCAAATGCAAATTCTTTTTTGCCACCAATATGGATTAAATTGTTTTTCTTTACCTGCTCTGCTATTATTTCATCTATTTTATTGTTGTATTTTTATATTTTCAAATTCATCCATTGTTAAGCCAGATATTTTAATTGCTTCATTATTTGTTAATTGCCTGTCATATTCCTCAAGTTTTGTTGTGCATTCAATAAATGGTTTTGGCAATTGTCGCCGTATTTTGCAATATAATTTTTGTCAAATCCCTTTATTTTTTTTGTTTTTATTCTCTCAAACAAAGAGCCGACAACATAATGCCTGCAAATAATTTCAAGAGGGATTAATAATCAATTGTGTTTTCATTTATTTTTTCATAGTCCTAAATTACATCTACTTTTTTCACTATCATTTATTGGTGCTGTTAATTAATAAAATGATTTTTATTTGCATTTTGTTTAATTTAGAAAACCAAAACGCACTTGTTTTGCAAAGTATCTCTCCTTTATGTAGAACTTTGCTTGGAATTATACAATCATAAACAGAAATATTGTCTGTAAATTTAAATTCTATTTCATTATTTCCTGCATCGTAAATTTCATTTACTTTGCCTGTTTTTATTAGTTTCATAATATTAATTATTTTTGATTTTTTTCAATTTAAGTGTTTTAAATCCATTTTTAAATTCTCTTGATGAAATCACCTTGTAATCTGATATAAATTTTATAACTTTTTCTAAAGGCAATATCTTAACTGGTTTTAAAATCCTTTTGACGATATTTTCATATTCTTTTGTTCTTTGCAAGATTTTTTTGTTTTCATTCATAATATTTATTTAAAATATGACAATGTCTTCCATTAAATTCTCTTCGTATTTTATATTTTGTTTCTTCGCCTTTTGCATAATAAATTAATTCAATATCAGAAATAGGGCCAGCAACTTTTTCTGAAATAAATTTTAAATAATTATCCTCTTTTTTATATTCAAATTTAACACAATACAGAAATTCCAAAACTCTTTGTTTTTTCAATTTTTCAATTACAGAAGCACTACACAACCATGTTCCATCCATTTTTGGATTGAAAAGATTTGTTTTGATATTTACATAAATTGTTATATTCTCTAGATTAACAATAATTACATCATATCCAGTCCAACTTCCATATTTAATATTATTTTTGCCAAAGTAATCTATTATAAAACTAATTACTTCTTTTTCTATAACATCTGATAGAGTTCTTGATGAAAGTTCAATATTATATTTTCCAGCAGTTGTTATAATTTTTAAATTGTTTAGATGATTTTTGCATTCCAAAGAGAACTCATTTAATTTCTTTTTTATTTTATTTTTCATATTTTATTGCTTTCTAATATATTTTCTAATTCTTTAATTATGTTTTTCATTTTTTTTTCAAAGATGCATAAATCATAATTATTGTCAATAGCAGATTTCCATTCTTTATGAACTTTTTTATATTTTTTTTCAATACCCTCTTGTATTTTTATTGAAACAACAGGAATTTGAATTGAACAAACATCTGATTTATTTATGCTTATTGTTCCCACTCCATGCTTTAAAACTTCTATTGATTCTTTTCCAAATTTAGTTTTCAAGTAAATTGCAACATAATAAGGATTAATGTCTTTTACTCGCAAAATGTGAATATAATCAGAAGCAACACCAATATCTTTTTCATCTAAAACAACAGCAACTCTGCCAGCACAACCAACGCCAACACGGACAAACAAAATATCATTTATTTTTACATATGCGTTTTTAAAGTCCATAGGACTATTTGGCTCTATAAATCTTTCATCCTTTTTATAATTTATTCCAATTTCTGCAATATTTGTCGCATGTAAAAACCGTAGCCCATTTTTTGTAAATATTCTCTGTTTGCCATACAATGTTTTTCCTGTTTTAAAACAAGTAATAAAATTATTTAATTCTGCTAATTTTATTTCTCTTTTTTGGAGTAAATCCAATTTACTATTTTTAATAATATCATAATAATTGTAATCCATCCGCTTTCCTAAATTTCTTGAATTAATTTTAATCTTATTTTTTAAATTATTTTTGTGTTTTTTGAAATCCACTTTTATTAATATGGTTTTTTCTTCTTGTAGTTTAGTTTCATTATCTCTCTTTTCTAGAATTAAAACAGAAGTTTTTGCTGATGTATGCTTAAATATATTTCGTGGCAGGTTTAGAATGTATTTGACAAAACATTTTTTTAAAATAAACTCTCTGACATATTGATATTTTGGATTGGACAGAATTCCGTCAGGCAATACTATCACAATATTCCCATTATTTTTAGTTATTTCTATAAATTTTTCTAAAAATAATATTTCTATCGCTTGACTGGATAGTATTTTTTTGATTTCTTTTTTGAACAAATTTATTTGTTTTTGTTTAATTCTCTGTTTTTGTTTTTTGCCAAGTTCGTATAATTCTAATATTTTTTTCTCTTTTACTCTATCAAACCAACTACTAAAAGGAGGATTGCCAACCACTAAATCAAATTTACCATTATTTAAAATAGATCGATATTTTGACCATTTATAATACTTGTCTAAAAGAGCATTGCCTACATAAAAAGTTCCTCTTTTAAATTTATCTCTACACTTCTTAATAATTCCATCATCTATGTCAATTCCAAATAAGTTACAATTTTCCCATTTTTTACAGACAACATCTAAAAATATGCCTTCACCAGCAGATGGATCAATAACTTTACTTGGTTTTTTTAAATCCAATAGATTAACTGCACTTTCAACTATTTCTTTTGGTGTAAAATATTGGTTATATTCTAATCTATTATTATGATTTAACATTTTCATAATCTATAATTTAAAGTTTAATTATTTAAAAACCAATGAGTTAGATATTGGTTCATTGATTTTGTTTGATTAAATTGAACTAATTTTTCATAATCGCTTAATTGCCTGTTTATGCTTTTAAAATAAGCAAGTCGTTTTTTCAATAAATTTGTGTCTCCGGAATTAATCTGAATTTACGCATAGTGTTTTGTATTTCAAATTCAGCAGAAAGAGATTTTAATTCTAATTTGGCCAAAGCCAATTCGTAAATAAATTGCACTCTGTTCATTAATTCTAATTTCATTTTATTTTATCTCCTAATTCTTTTTTCTCAATCTCAATCTTATCCTTTCCAAAATATTTTACCAAGACCTTTGGAATTTTTATTGATTTGTCCTTTTGCTGATAATTTTCAATTATCGCGGCAATTGTTCGCTGAATTGCAATTGCAGTGCTGTTTAGAGTATGGACAAATCCCTCTGGTGCTGTTCCTGTTTTTGTCCTGTATTTTATATTCAGCCGCCTTGCCTGATAATCAGTGCAATTGCTGCACGATACAAGTTCTTTATATTTTTTTTGCGAAGGAAACCAAACTTCAATGTCATATTTTTTTGATGCAACAACACCAATATCTCCTGTGCATATATTTACAACTCTATAGGGCAATTCCAATAATTTCATCATTTCTTCTGCTGTATTTATTAATTCTTCAAATTCCATCCATGATTCATTTGGATGGCAAAATATAAACATTTCTATTTTTTCAAATTGATGCACCCTGAAAATGCCTTTTGTGTCTTTTCCATGACTGCCTGCCTCTGTTCTAAAGCACGAGGAATATCCGCATAATTTGGACGGAAGATTTTTTTTCTCAAATATATTATTTGCAAAATATCCGCACAATGCCTGCTCACTTGTGCCAACCAAGTATTTGTCTTCTTTTTCAATTTTATAGGTATCTTCTTTTCCATAAGGAAGAAACCCAGCTCCCTGCAAAATTTCTTTTTTAATAATCATAGGTGTTGTCATTAAAGTAAAGCTATTTTTTGACAGGAAATCCAAAGCAAAATTAATTAATGCAAATTCTAATTTTACTGCATCATTTTTCAAATAATAAAATCTTGCACCTGATACATTGCCTGCTTTTTCAAT
>NJDR01000038.1 GCA_002254415.1 Candidatus Aenigmarchaeota archaeon ex4484_52 | reverse complement strand
TACAAAAAGAAGTTATAAAACAATTATTAATTCGTGCAAGCGATAAAAATGCATTGATTTTTTTAAACATCTTTGGTAATATCTGATAAATTAAAGTAATCTTGTTTTATTTTATGTTTTAGACACTTTGGACATAAATAGCCGCCATAAATTCTTGAGACGGTCTTTTTTGTTTTTGGCAATTTTTTTAATTTCTTTTGCCTTGCCCTTGCAATGCCGGCAAGCTTATTTTTACATATTGCGCATTTTGCAGTAGATATTTTTCTCTTCCTGAAATGCAAGACGATATTTCCGCCAGGGATTTTTGTTTTTATTCTTTTTTGAGACCTGCTGCGAAATCTTGGCTCCATATTGTAAATAATTAAAAAGAAAAGCTTAAAAACATTTTCTTTGTTCATTCAAATTAATTAATAGAACTTTTATGGAAGCAATGAAAATAAACACAAACTTTGTTTGCTTTAAATTAATTGCAATTAATGTCTTTTTGTTTATCCTGCAATCAATTACTCCAATAATAGATAAGTTATTTATTTTATTTCCACCAGATATTTTAACACGCCCCTGGATGATAATTACTGCAATGTTTTTGCACGGAAACCTGAATCATTTATTTCAAAATATGTTTGCCCTGCTGATGTTTGGATTGAGTTTAGAGCAAATTATTGGCAAAAAAAAATTCCTGTTTATTTATTTTATAACAGGAATTATTGGAAATATTGCCGGATTGTTTTTTTACCCATTAAGTCCTTCTTTGGGAGCTTCAGGTGCAATAATGGGAATAATTGGAGCATTGACAATAATTAGCCCATTTACAGTTGTTTATCTTTTCGGAATGCCGATGCCATTATTATTTTTGTCTGCTACATGGATTCTTGTAGATATTACAGGAATGTTTTTTCCACAAGAAGGAATTGGATATGCTGCCCATGTTTTTGGATTTTTTAGTGGTATTTTGATTGCAAAGAAGAAAAAATATGAAAAAACATAAAGATAAATACAAATGCGTAAAAATTGCAAAAATAATAAATCATAATGAATTTAACAAAACCTTTATTTTTGACTATTCCTTTAAAGATGCACAGCCAGGGCAGTTTGCAATGGTATGGCTTCCGGGTGTAGATGAAAAGCCATTTTCTTTTAGCAGCAATAATGAAATTACAATAAAAAAAATAGGTGTTTTTACATCAGAAATCTTTAAATTAAAACAGAGGGATAGATTATGGCTCAGAGGACCTTATGGAAAAGGTTACAAGGATTTTAAAAAACCATATTATGTATTTGGAGGCGGCTCTGGGATTGCTCCAATAAAGTTTTTTTTTCAAAAAAATTTAGAGAAAACCAAAGGCATTTATCTGGCAGCAAGAACAAAAACAGATGTTTTATTTTTAGAAGAATTTATTAAATTGTCAAAGCAAAATAATATTGAATTAATTGTATTTACAGAAGACGGCTCTTTTGGGAGAAAAGGGATAATTACTGGTTTTGAAAAAAAATTCAGCGATGAATGCAATTATGCAGTTTGCGGACCTGAAAAAATGATGAAAGCAATAGCAGACAAAATTAATATTCCGAAACAAACATATTTGTCAATTGAAAGATATATGAAATGTGCAATTGGATTATGCGGATGTTGTTCTTTTTCCGGCTACAGGGTTTGTGTGGATGGGCCTGTATTTCGTTATGATAAAATAAAAGATTTGCCTCATTTTGCAAAAAAGAGGAGAACAAGGACCGGAGAATTAGTAGAATTTTAATTAATTAAATCCATATTTTCCTTTCATAGGCACAAAACTAAAAGTACCAAATTCCTTTTTTTCAAGATTGTTTTGTTTTTTTATTATTTTTGTCATTTTTAGACAATATATGTTATTGCCAACAGGAGCAACTATTATGCCGTTGTTTTTTAACTGCCTGATTAATTTTTTTGTAATTTCAGCAATTCCCGCTGTTATAATAATTCTGTCATAAGGTGCTTTTCTTATATAACCAACAGATCCATCTGCATTAATTACTTCAATATTTTTTATATTTTCTTTTAATAGATTCTTTCTTGCAAATTCTGCTAATTTGGCAATAATTTCAATACTGATGATTTTTCCGTCTTCTCCTACAATTTTTCCAAGAATTGCTGCCTGGTAGCCGCATCCGCTTCCAATTTCAAGTATTTTTTGATTTTTTTTTGGTTCCAGCAAATTTGTCATTATTGCGACAGTGGTTGGCTGCGATATTGTCTGTCCTGCTAAAATTGGCAAAGGATAATCATCATATGCCTGTTCTTTGTATTCATCTAATACAAAATTTTCTCTTTTGATTGTTTTAAATGCATTAATGATATTTTCATCAGCAGCAATAATCCCGCTTTCAGTCCAGTATTGAATTAATTCTTGTTTTTCATTTTTCATTTTTTTTTACATCAAAAGAAATATTTTCAACAACACCAACACCTTTTATGTCTGCAATAATTTTTTCAATCAATTGTTTTTCCTGCTGTGTCTCTAAACTTATTTTAATATTTTTTATTTTGGTTTTAAGTGATAAATTATTTTTGTTTTTATACTGCCTTATTTGAGCAATTATATTGCAAAATAAATCTCCTGTCTCTAAAAATTCATTTTTATTTTTGTAATGTTTTATTTTTGGCCAATCGCACAAATGAATGCTTTTTTTTGCATTTGTTTGCCTGAAATATAATTGATATATTTCTTCTGTAATGTAGGGAATAAATGGTGCAAACATCTTCAAAATATCAAATAAAACAAAATTTAGAGTAATTAATGCACTTTTTTTTGAATTTGTCATTTCATCTCTGTAAATTCTGTATTTAATAAATTCCAGATAATTGTCGCAAAATACATTGAAAAACAGGAATTCAATTTGTTTTTTTGCCTGCGAATATTCGTATTTGTCCAAATAATTGGTTGCTGTTTTTATTGTAATATTGGTTTTTTCAATTATCCAAATATCAAGAATTTCTGGATTTGAATGCTTTATTTCATTTAAATTGTATTTTTCTAAATTTGAAATTACAAATTTGCTTGCATTCCACAATTTTATGCATAGTTTCATTCCGTTTTTTAAGTATTCTTCTTTGAATGCCAAATCATCACCAAGTTTTGATTTTGCCGCCCAATAGCGCAGAGCATCAGCACTATATTTTTCAATCATTAATTGCGGCTCAATTACATTTCCTTTTGATTTACTCATCTTTTCTCCTTTTGGGTCCAAAGCCCATCCGCTAATCATTACACATTTCCATGGATTAATATTGTTGTGCAGCTGCGATTTTACAAGAGTATTAAATAGCCAAAATGTAATAATATCATGCGATTGCGGTCTTAAATCAAAAGGATATATTTCATTAAATCTTTCTGGAATTAGTGATGCTGCAATTTGAGGAGTTAGGGATGAAGTTGCCCAAGTGTCCAAAACATCTTTTTCTGGCACAAATTCATTACATCCGCATTTTGTGCATTTTTCACTTATTGGCTTATCTTTAAGAGGATCTACTGGAAGTTGTTTTTCGTCTGCAAGAATTATATTTCCGCATTTTTTGCAATACCAAACAGGAATTGGAACGCCAAAGTTTTTCTGCCTTGAAATACACCAATCCCATTTTAAACCCTTTATCCAGTTGTCCAGTCGGTTTTTCATAAATTCAGGATGCCATTTTAATTTTGCTCCTGCTTTTAGAAATTTGTTTTTCAAATCCAGATATTTAATAAAAAATTGCTCTGTTGCAACAAATTCAATATCTGTGCCGCATCGCTCATGAGTATTGACTGTGTGTTTTATTTCTTCCTGCTTAATTAAACAGCCTATTTTTTTCAAGTCATTTATTATTTTTGCTCTTGCCTGCAAAGATGTCATTCCGGCATATTTTCCTGCTTTTTCATTATAAATTCCATTGATATCAATTATATTAATCGGCTTTATTTCTTGGTTTCTTGTAATCCAGTCAATATCTTCAACACCACCATAAGTGCAAAAATAAGCAATACCGGTTCCATATTTAATATCTATATTTTCATCTTCTGTAATTTCAATTTCAGCATTTGTAATTGGCATTTTTACTTTTTTTCCAATAAATTTTTTGTATCTTTCATCATCCAGATGAACACTCATTCCAACACACGCTGGAAGAAGTTCTGGCCTTGTTGTTGCAAAGACCAAATATTTATTTGTTTTGATTATTGGAACTTTTATGTAATTTAAATATGTCTTTTTTTCTACATCCTCTAATTCTACTTGTGCAATTGCTGTTTTGCATTTTGGGCAAATCATTATTGGTGTTTTTTTCCTGTAAATTCGCCCCTGTTTGTATAAATCAATAAAACTTTTTTGCGATATTTCTCTGCAATGTTTATTTATTGTAGTGTAGAATAAATTAAAATCAGCACTTAGCCCAATTTTTTTCCAACTACGAATATATTGCGGTCTTATTTTTTCAAGTGTTTTTAGGCATAATTTAGTAAATTTATCCCTGTCTGTATCTTTTGCTCTTATTTTATTTGTTTTTTCAATTAATATTATTGTTGCCAGTCCATTGTCATCTGTGCCAAATGGATAAAAGACATTAAATCCACTCATGCGCTTGTATCGTGCAATAAAATCCATTTGCGAATAAGAAAACAAATGCCCGAGATGCATTTTTCCAGAAACAGTTGGAGGTGGTGTATCAATAGAATATATTTTTTTTTTTGTATTTTTTTTGTCAAATTTATAGATTTTGTTTTTCTCCCAGAATTGATTTATTTTTTCTTCTGTATCTTTTGGATTGTATTTTTTTGGAAATGTTGTTTGATTCATAAAGATGCAAATAAATATAATTTAAAGATTAACATTCAATATTTCAAAAATAAAGCAAAGTTTTTTATTATTTGTTTTTGTTAATTAAAGAATATATGACAATACTTGGTTTAAATTATACAAAACTCAATATTGAGACAAAGCAAATTTCGCACAGGGGCATTTCAATAAATACAACTCCAAAAATCTTAAATGTTACAAAAACACAAATTCAGGCAGGAAAAAATCAAATACCAATTGTTGTAATTGATTTTTCATTTACTTCCCAGTTCAATCCAAAAATTGCAAATTTAGTAATAAATGGAAATATTGTATTTCAGCCAAAAGATGAATCAAAAACAATTGATTCCTGGAAAAAAACAAATAAACTGCCAAGAGAAGAAGAAGTTGAAATAATAAATTATTTATTTGTAAAAATAACTCCTTTTGCATTGTTTTTGTCTGAGATATTCAGGATACCTCCAATAATTGCACTGCCGAAAATAGAATTAAAGCAGGAAAAGAAAGAAGAAGTCAAAAAATAATAATTCTTTTTTGTTTTTGTCAATTTTATTATGATGAGTAATAAAAAATACAAGTCAGTTGTATTTTGCGGATTTGTCGCATCTGGCAAAACAACAATTGCAAAGAACATTGCAAAGATTTTTAATTTAGAATATATTTGTGCAGGGGATTTGCTAAAAGAAATGATAAATAAAGCAAATAAAAAAAATAAAAATATTGAAAAAAATGATTTTTGGGAAACAAAACAGGGCTTTGCTTTTTTCAAAGAAAGGCAAAATAAAGATGAATTTGATAGGAAATTAGACAAATTATTATTGGACTTAGTTGAACAAAGACCAGTTTCTTTAACTTCATGGACGCTTCCTTATTTAAACTGCAATGCAGTTAAAATATTCATAAAAGTAAAAGAAGAGGATAGGATAAGAAGAATGGCAGAAAGAGATAATATTTCATACGAGGACTCAAAAAAACTACTCAAAAAAAGAGACAATCAAAACAAAAAAATATATAAAAAATTATATGGATTTGAATTAGGAAATGAAAATGTATTTGATTTTATATTAAACACGCAAAACAATATTCAG
Source organism: Candidatus Aenigmarchaeota archaeon ex4484_52 (assembly GCA_002254415.1). Taxonomy (GTDB): domain Archaea; phylum EX4484-52; class EX4484-52; order EX4484-52; family EX4484-52; genus EX4484-52. Next base: position 171 of record NJDR01000038.1, on the reverse strand, counting down.
GATGATATTAAATTAGTTGAATTTTTTTTGAATGATATAAGTATAAAATTTCGTAAGGAACATTATGTAAGATAAATTTATAATATTTTAATTTTCATTATTAAAAAAGCAATTAATATGACAAAAAAAAATAAAGAAGAAAAAATATATGAAATAGATAAAGAAGCATTG
>NJDR01000007.1 GCA_002254415.1 Candidatus Aenigmarchaeota archaeon ex4484_52 | reverse complement strand
CAAAAAAAAATTAAAAAGACAAATATTGCATTTATTACTACTTCTGCAAATATTAGCAGAGATGAAAAAATTTTAAGAAATTTAAATCATCTAAAAATCGAATTAAAGCAAAATATTGACTATATTGTAATTGGAAATGACAGGCAAATGAGTTTTGTTCAGTCAAAAAGGATTTATCTATGCCCAAAATATGCATAAATTTCTTTATTCTTTTTAATCAAATTCACAAAGCCAACACGCTCAAACTGAACAACTCCATTTTCATTTATTGCATTTTTCTCCATTAATCCAATAAATTTATTGTTTTTTTCATCAACAAAATTTATTGATATTGAGTCATTTTTAGAAATCCAATGAATTATTTTAATTCCTTTTTCTATTTTTTTAGAAGAATATTTTGCAATAATCATGTCCTCTTTTATATTTTCTATTTTAATATTAAACAGGCCTTTTAGGCGAATTTGATTATTGCTTTTTTTTGCATTTTTTAATAAATCAATATCATCCAGACAAATAAAAATATTTTCTTCAAAATTTAATATTCTATTTTCTCTTTTTTTATCCTCTGGATGCAAAGGAATTTCTATTTTCTTTATTTTTGGAGCATTTAAAATTCTCATTTTTATTGGATTTTTTACAAAAAAATACCTGTTTTTGCATTCTACATATTTTTTATTCATTGCATACAAAATATCCAAAGATACATTAATATCGCTTTTTTTCATTCCATTGCTCATCACAAAATCAATAATTGCATTGCTATTAATTCCTCTTTTTTTCAAAGATAATAATGAATATGTCCTCGGGTCGTCCCAGCTTTTAATTTTCCCTTCATCAATTAGTTCTGCAATTTTTGATGTGCTTTTTACTCCTTTAATTAAAAATTTTCCAGCAACAATATTTTGAGGTAAATTCCATTTAAAATAATCATATAAAAATTTGTGTTTTTCTTCTCTTCCCAAAAAATCAATGCCTCTTATTATATGCGTAATTCCATCTAAATGGTCCTGAACAGGAGATGCAAAATCATAAAGAGGCCAGACAGTTGTATTTTTTAAATAAGGATGATTTAAATTTTTAGTGTCAATTATTCTAAATATAGCAAAATCCCTCATTGCCGGGTTTTTATGCTTTATGTCTGTCTTCAAAACAAGGACTGCCTCGCCACCCCTGTATTTACAAAACATCATTTTCCATCTTTGTTTGTGCAATAGTAGTGATTTATTTCTGCAAGGGCATTCAAGTTTTTTATTTTTTAAAGTCCTGAATTTTTCTTTTTCACAAATGCAAACATAGGCGTTGCCCTGTTCAATAAGCTTTAATGCTAAATTATAATAAATATCAAATTTTTCTGACTGCCTGTAAATTTCGTCTGGCTTTATTTTCAAATATTCAATATCTTGTTTTATCCAATCATATGCCTGTTTTAACGGTGGCTTGATTTTTGGGTCTGTGTCTTCAAAACGCAATATGAATTTGCCTTTGTATTTTTTAACATAATGCCAATTTAATAAAGCAATTCGGCTGTGGCCAAGAGACATAGGGCCATTTGGATTTGGAGCAAAACGCATTACAACTTTTCCAATCTCTGCATTTTGCAAATCAGGAAATTCATTTATTTGTTTTTGTTGTTTTTTTTCTTGTTTAATATTATATTGTTTTGCTAATTTTGTTTGCTCTAAATATGACAAATTATTAATATAATTTACGCACAAATCAACTTGTTTTTCTGTATTTTTAAAATCACTTCTGCATTCAGGAATTTTTGCCATTGCAGTGTTCAACACTGCTTTTTTGCTTGCAGTTCCTTTAAATTTTAATGAATTTTCAAGAGTGAGTAAAAAAATTCGCTTGGAATTTTTATTATTTTCTAAATCAAGTATTTTTTTTTTTGAATCTTTCATAATTAAGTTTTTTATTCAAAACAATATAATCTTGTTAATTGTTTTTACAATAATTTTAAATTTATTATTGTATTTTTCCATATTTCCATTAACACATAAATAATCATTTTTGCTCAAACCAGACAAAGAAATATTGTGTTTTGATATTTCTAAGTCAATTAAATCCATATTTTTTTTGAAAATCACACAATCAATAAATGAAGCAGATGAATTTGCATCTATTAATTTGAAAAACAAAACATTTTCTTTTTTGTTTATGTTTTGCAATATTCCGCACACACTGATTTTTTTGCCTAAATCATCATCAGATAGTTCTTGTATTTGCTTTGTTTCATAGCCAGAAATATCATTATAGAAAACAATAAATGCAATTCCAACAAAAAATAAAACAATCGCATATTTTTTTATAATATCTGGATGAATTTTGGAATTCATAAATTTTGTTTAATAATGTCTCTAAATGCATCTAAAATAATATTTAATTTTTCTTTTGAAATTCCGTAACTTGATAATTTAAATGATTTTGTATGCCCGGGTTTTATTCCAACAATTCCTCTTTTTTTCAATTCATAATATAAAAAATAGCCTTTTTTTTTATGCTTTTTTGAGATTTCATATAAAATATCTGTCTTGAAAAACATTAAGTCGTGTTTGTGTGGTTTTTGACCGATTAAAACAAAACCTAGTTTTTCTAATTCTTTTGCAAACCATTGTGCTTTTTTTACTTCCATTTCCCAGTTTTCAACCCGTTTTTTGACTTCATCAAAAGATGCCATTAAAGTAATAATTGAGGTACCTCTTGCTGTGCATCCAAGACATTCAATAATTTTATTTGGATATTTTTTTGATTTTTCTAAAACAATAGAAGAATATTTTTCATTTATTCCAAGAACTCCGATAGGTCCTGTTGCTGCCATTGACTTATGTCCTGAACCAATAACAAAATCAGCACCTATTTCTTTCATTTTTACCGGCATTCTTCCTATTGCATAAGCACAATTCAGCAAATAAGGAACTCTATATTTTTGTGCTATTTTTCCTAATTTTTTGGCATCCGGCAAATTTCCATAAGTGCCATCTGGATAAGTCAGCAAAATTAATTTTGGCTTGTATTTTTCAATTAAAAAAATATAATTTTCAACATCTATTGCATCTATCGGGCATTTGTTGTTTTTCACTTCCACGATATTTAATTTGCAACGCTGTGCTGCTATAAAGCAAGAATAATGTGCGTTTTGATCAATAAGAACAATATCATTTGGTTTTGCCAAAGAGTGCATTACTATAAAAACCCCTTCTCTTGCACCATTTGTAATTTGGACAATATCGCAATTTAAAAACTCTGGCAATGTCTGATGAACAAATGTTTTTATATCTGGCTTTTGTATTTCATCTAAAACACCATTGCAAAAATCACAAACAGCATATCCATCGCCAAACTCAATTAGTGCTTTTTTTGCATTATCTGTTAATTTTCCTCCTGTTTGTATTGGATTTAGATTTATCAAGTCCTTGTTTTGTCTTTTTAAGTCAATATTTTTTTTTTGGTTTGTCATATTTTAGATTTTCGTTTGCATTTGTGAATTTCTTTCCAATGAATGGACATATATCTTTTTTCTATCTAATATTTTGTTTAATTCTTCTATAAAAATTCCTTGTTGGTTAATAACACCATCATAAGTGTATTGGTATCTTACAGCACAAGAAGGAGAATATTCCATTCCCAAAATAGCAACAACATCACAATTATTTGAAATTATGGCTTTAATCATATTTAGAGTTTCTAAAGATAGTTTTTTACAAAGCATTCTAAATTTATAAGTATCATAATATTTTATACCTTTTGATTTCTTTTTAGATCTCGGTGTTGTTGCTTTAAAGCAACAACACCATAGTTTTGCATAAAATATAAATATATTTAAAATTAAGCAAAGAATTCTTATATGGAGGAAAAAAACAAATCTAATAAAGAAAACAATAAGTATTCTAAAATAAAAAAAATATCCATAAAAAAAATAAAAAGACAAATAAAACCAATAAAAAAACTATCCAAAGCAAACAAAAATCCAATAATATCTCCAAATCAGGAAAATGAATGGGAAACATTGCAGACATTCAATGCTACTGCAATTATGTTTGATGATAAAGTGCATTTTTTGTACAGGGCAATTGGAAATGACGGAATTTCGCGATTAGGTTATGCAAATTCAAAAGATGGATTTATATTAGATGAGAGATATTCTGAGCCGGTCTATGAACATAATTCCATATCTGGTAAATATAAATGTTATTCTTTTGCATCAGGCGGCAGTTGGGGTGGTTGCGAAGATCCGCGCATTGTAAGAGTCAATAATGAGCCAGTTTTTTATATTACTTATACTGCTTGTGATGGGGGCCTAAGAGTTGGATTAACTTCTATAAAAATAAATGATTTTATTAATGGAAAATGGAAGTGGTCAGTTCCAAAACTTATTTCACCGCCTGATGAAATTCACAAAAACTGGGTGATTTTTCCAGAGAAGATAAAAGGCAAATATGCGATTCTTCATAGCATTAGTCCTAAAATATTAATATCTTATGTAGATACTTTGGAATTTAAAGAAGGAGAATATATTAAAAGCAATTATCAGCCCGGCAAACCTGACAAAAAAAGATGGGATTCTTATGTCAGGGGTCCTGGTCCATCGCCGATAAAAACAAAATATGGATGGCTTTTATTTTATCATGCTATGAATCACAAAGATATGGGAAAATATAAAATTTTTGCTATGATTCTTGATCTTGAAGATCCAACCAAAATATTACATCGCTCAAAAGAGCCAATAATAGTGCCAGAAGAATTTTATGAAATGTATGGGGGGGTTAAACCAGGTGTTGTATATGCATTGGGAGCTGTAATTAAAGATGAATTATTAATAGTTTATTATGGCGGAGCAGATAGTTATGTCTGTGCAGCATACACTAATTTAGAAGAGTTTTTAGAAGAATTAACAAAAGAGACAAAAAAACCAATTAAATTAAAATCTTTAAAGAAGAAGAAAAATAAGCCAAACACCAAATCCTTGTATGATAATTAAAAGATATGAAAATAATCCAATTTTAGAGCCGGATAAAAAAAAACATTGGCAGATGCAGGCAGTTTTTAATGCATGTCCTGTTGAAAAAAATAAACATATTTATTTAGTTTATAGAGCAATATCTGCTAATTATTATCACAATTACACCAAACAAAAAATGAATCTCTCTACAATTGGTATTGCTAAAAGCAAAGATGGAATTAATTTTACTGATCAAAAAAAATTTATTTTTCCGCAAAATCAATGGGAAAGATTTGGATGCGAAGACCCAAAAATAACCAAGTTTAGGAATAAATATTATATTTTCTACACTGCACTTTCACAATATCCATTTAGAGCAAGTGGAATTAAAGTTGCAGTTGCAATTAGCAGGGATTTGGAAACAATAGAAGAAAAACATCTTGTTACTCCGTTTAATGCTAAGGCAATGGCTCTTTTTCCAGATAAAATAAATAACAAAATATGGTGTATTTTTAGCTTTAATACAGATTCTCCTCCAACAAAAATATGCCTGGCAAAATTTAATAATGAAAAAGAAATTTGGTCTTATGAATATTGGTCAAAATGGTATAAAAATCATGAAAAATATATGTTGAATCTTAAAAGGAGACAAGGATATCCTGTTGAAGTTGGAAATGAAGGATGCTTAAATCAAAAAGATCATGTTGAAGTTGGAGCCCCGCCAATAAAAACAAAATACGGCTGGCTTTTAATTTACTCTTACATAAAAAATTATTTTTCATCTAATCCTGTTTTTGGAATTGAGGCAATACTCTTGGATTTAAAAAATCCACTAAAAATAATTGCCAGAACCCTTGGACCAATTTTAATAGCAGATGAATATTATGAAAAAATTGGTTTGGTTCCAAATATAATATTTCCGTCTGGGGCAATAATAAAAAACAAACAGATTTATTTATATTATGGAAGTGCTGATACGACCTGTTCTTTGGCATTTATTGATTCTTCTTCTTTGTTCAGTCAAATGCTGCAAAAAAATAAATTAAAAAATCTTTCATTTAAAAGATCAAATAAAAATCCAATTATATCTCCAAATCAAAAAAATAATTGGGAGAGCAAAGCAACTTTTAATCCCGGGGCAATTTATCTTGAAGGAAAAGTTCATCTTATTTACAGGGCGGTTTCGCAGGACAATATTTCGACTTTGGGCTATGCAACAAGCAAAGATGGGATTAATATAGATTATCGCTCTTCTAAACCAATTTATGTTCCAAGAGATGATTTTGAAAAATCTGGTTGCGAAGATCCTCGACTTACAATAATAGACAATAGAATTTATATGTTTTATACTGCGTATAATTCTAAAACACATCCAAGAGTGGCATTAACATTTATTGATAAAAAAGATTTTTTAGAAAACAAATGGAACTGGTCAAAGCCACTTTTAATTTCTCCGCCAAACACAGATGATAAAGATGCATGCATTTTTCCAGAAAAAATAAATAATTTATTTTACATTTTTCACAGAATTGGAAATGGAATAGATCTTTCATCTTATTCTAAATTAAATTTTAATGAAAATAATTTTTTGGAAGAAAATTTGTGGATGGAGCCAAGAAAGGGTTGGTGGGATTGCAAAAAAATAGGTGTAGCAACGCCGCCGATTAAGACAAAAAATGGTTGGTTGGTTTTATATCATGGAATTTTAGAGGATAATTCATATAGTGTTGGTGCATTTTTATTGGATTTAAAGGATCCGTTTAAAATAATATCCAAGACAGATAATCCAATTTTTGGACCTAAAACAGAATATGAAAAAAATGGCCTGATTTCAAATGTTGTTTTTCCTTGCGGAGCAGTATTAATAAAAGAAAAATTATATATTTATTATGGAGCAGCAGATAAAGTAATAGGTGTTGCGACAATAAAATTAGAAGATTTATTGGAAAAATTAAAGGTGTGTTCAATTGTGCCGTATCCTAAACTTCATTAATAAACAATTTTTCCAAATACGCAGTTCTTTTTCTTTTGTCCAATATGGCATTTGAAGGAATTTTTCTATTTTTTGGCATAGAAATAATATGGGATAAACTTCAAATATAGGTTGAAAATAAGTATCTATTTATCTCACAACCCCAAAATTAATTTTCCTTCTATTCAAACCCATTAGATATATACTGGTTATAATGTTATCTAACAGGTTAAAAGAATATCTTGTCTCATCACTTCTTGTGTATTTGGATTGATTGTTTACTTTGTCTTTTATCTCTTTGTAATCAGGTTCAAATATTTTGTAGTTCTGTATATAGTACTTTGCAGTCCCAGGGGTTATTGAAGTTTTAAACAATCAGCACTTATATTTGCTAATCTGTCAAAAGGTATTATCCCTGTAATGCTACATTGTCTATAAAGAGCAGTAGTTGGGCCAAATCTTCCTTGCTTTGGAAGCTCTTTAGAACTTTGTAAAGTCCTTTTTGAATTTTGACAATGGCAATCATAATAATAGAATTCTGTGATCTTTTTTTTTGGTTTCTATGTCTTCAACAATTTTTGTGTGGAAAAATTATTTGGATTTCTTTGTTATTGCAATGCGGACATATTGAGGATGCAATTCTATTATTTCATCCGGCATTGGTGTTTTTCTTGTGGTTTCTGCGTGTCCTTAGGGGATTCTTTTTTCTTTTGTTCTTTTGGTTCTGGGATTTTTTAGTGAATTGTTTTGATGGGTGTGTGGATTTATGTATTTCTTGAGTTGTTTTTGCAATTCTTCGCATAGTTTTCTTAATTCTTGATTTTCTTTTTTTAATTCAATTATTGTAATTAGGACTTGTTGTAAATTCATAGTATGGACTATGAACAAAAAAAGTTAAAATTTTCAGTTGGTGTATAAATTAGCTAAATAGATACAAAAAATTTTTGCTTTATCAAAAAAGGAAGTTCATAGAAACAATAAATAAACAGAAGAAAGAACCGCAGATTATGTAAAATCAATAATAGAAAAAATAACATATCAGGATATTGGCCATATTTTTCCAATTGAACATGAGGATTTGTTATCGAAGATATTAAAAATTATTTCATCGCATCCTGGAATGCTATCTGATTATAATAATTTCTTAAGTCAATTAGGTCTTAGCAGAACAACAATATAATATCAAATTATTTTTTTTATTTAGAAGAAGTATTTTTTATTGTAACTAAATTATATAAATACAATAAAAAAATCTTGAAATTTGCAATAGCAAATTTTGATGATTTTTAATAAAACACCTCTATAATTTTTCTGTCAATGCTCTTACTTCTAAAAAGAAAATGAAGAAATTTTATCTCTCAATAACTTCTTTTTTCCCATATTTAAATAATGCAGTTGATGAGAGTTATTTAATTGAAAATCTTGTTGTTAATTTTACCTGTGCAAAATTTTTCTGGCGAACTCCGCAAAAATACGAAGTAGATATTATTTTAAACAAAAATAACAAAATTACTCCAATGAAGTAAAATACAAAAATAATATTGGTAAAAAAGACATAAAAAACATTATTAGATTTTACAAAAAATTTAATTGCAAAAAAGCATTAATGATTACAAAAGACAAATCAGGCAAAACAAATTGCAACAATATTGAAATTGAATTTATTCTTGCTTGGAGATTTTTGTTGGGCTAAAAAATAATTTTTTAAAGTTATTTTGTATTTTATTAAAATAATATGAAAAACAAAAAATATATAATAACCTTGATAGTTTTGGCTGTAATAATGTTTGTCTTTAGTGGCGTTGTAATCTGCGAAGCATCTAATTCTATTTCATGCGATGATAAAGATAAAGAAAATAATATTTATGTAAAAGGAATTGTTACAGAATTAAGATCAATAGAGAATGCCTTTCCAAACATAACTTTTTACGAAGATTACTGCCTTGATAAAAATACATTAATACAATATTATTGCATAAACAATACTGATTCTTCTTTCAAATCTTATAATTGCATAAATGGTTGCAGTGATGGGGTTTGCGAGAGAAAAGATAAAACGCCATTTTGTGGGGATGGAATTTGTGAAGGAGATGAAAATTATACTAATTGTCCAAAAGATTGCAAAAAAATAAATTGCAAGGACTCAGATAAAGGCAAAGATTATTATAAAAAAGGAATTCTTACGCATACAATAACAGGATATGGCGCTTCTATTTTTCCAAATACGAGTATTAAAATTGAAATGGACATTTGCTTTGATAACAAAACATTAAAGGAATATTATTGCTCTGGCAATAATTATTTTTTTGAAAAATACAAATGTCCAAAATATTGCTATAATGGTGCTTGTGTTGATGAAATTCCTAAATCGTCAGAAAATAATAATTGCACAGATTCTGATGGCGGAAAGAATTATTATGTAAAAGGGACATTGACAGCGAAGAATGGTGAACAAATTACAGATTATTGTTCTAATGATTATTATGTGAAAGAATATTTTTGCCCAACCAATTACGATGGTATTGATTCAGTTGATTATAATTGTCCAAATGGCTGCAAAGATGGCGCTTGCATAAACTTATCTGGAGATGGAGAAACAACAGAAGACGACCCTTCAAAGAATTCTTATTTAGAAGAAAAAAAAATAAATAATTTTAGAGTAGAAGAAGGGTATTATGTTTTTGATATATTTTTTATATTTGAAGATTTTTATATTGATGGTGTAAAAGTCGATGATGTTCAGAAATATTATTTAGGTGGGGCAGTACATACATTATATAAAATTCCATGCAAAGAAGGAAAAAAATTAGAAGCTTTTTTTGTCAATAATTACTCAGGTCATCAAACAAGAACCACATATGATATCTCACAATACAATTGCGATGAAAATGCTCAAGATGGTTTTGAACAAACAGAAGAGGATTGCCCTGAATTCTATATTTGTCCTGATGGAATAACAAAAGTAGAATGGTGCAAAAAAACAACATTCCCTGATGAATATAATGAAGAAGGAAGCATAACAACATCTGCATCTGCATGCCAATGCAAAATAAATCCACAGGAAGCATGTCCTTCTAAAATGCCAAAAAAACCAGCAAAACATTCAGAATTGGATCTTACTTGCAAAAACTCATGCCAATACAAAAACAAATGCATTCCTTTTGGGACAAGAGTTGAAGAAACACAGACATATTGCTCAATTGAAGAAGAATTAGAATCTCAAAAACAAATAGATGCAAAATGCCAGAATAATTATGAATGCATAAGCAATGCTTGTATTAGTGGAAAATGCATGGATGTTGAGGCACAGCTTAGTTTTTTAAAAAAACTTTGGTGCAAAGTGATTAATTTGTTTGATAAAGAAGCATATGAAGAATGCCTAGTGAAATAGTTGAAAAAACACTTTTGTTTGAAAAATATTTAAAAAAAATACAGCCAATAAAAGAAGATGTAAACAAACTAAATAATTTATTTTTTGAAATAAAGAAATATATTTCATTAAAGTATAATATAAATGCAGAATTAATGGGTTCTGTTGCCAAAAATACTTTTTTAAAAGACAATAATGATCTGGATATTTTTATTTTTTTTGATTTAAATACAAGTGAAAAACAAGTAGAAAAAAAAGCTCTTTTGATCGGTAAAAATGTTTTTAATCATTTTAATGGAACTTTTATAATTGATTATGCTTCGCACCCATACACGAAAGGAATTATAAAAAATTGTAAAGTAGAAATAGTGCCTTGCTATAAAATAAATTCTATCTCTCAAATGAAATCAGCAGTAGATAGAACCCCTTTTCATACGCAATTTGTTTTAAAAAACATAAATGAATCACAAAGAAAACAAGTGCTTTTGTTAAAACAATTTTTAAAAACAATAAATTGCTATGGTTCTGACTTAAAAACAAAGGGATTTAGTGGATATTTGTGCGAATTATTAATAATAAAATACAAAACATTTGAAAATACTTTAAAAGAGCTATGCAACTTAAAAAAAAATTCTGTTATAAGCATCTTTGAGACAAAAACAAATACAGAAAAAATAATTGAAGAATTTAAATCTCCTCTGGTTTTTTTGGACCCCGTAGATAAAAAAAGAAATGTTGCTGCATCCCTGGGTTATGAATGTCTCTTAAAAACAAAACATTATGCTATAAAATTTCTTTCAAATCCAGAAGAAATTTATTTTGACAAAAAAACTTTTGAAAAAAAAAGTGTTACAATAAGAACATTAAAATCTTTTTTGAAAAATCATTATTTTTATTTCATCTGCTTTGAAAAGCCAGATATTATTGATGACATTCTTTATCCACAATTAGAGCGTTTTAAAAAGTCAATTGAAAAATATATTGTAAAAAATGATTTTTCCCTAAATTATTGTTTTTTTGATGTGTGCAAAATTAGTCACTTATGCATAATTGGCTTTGATTTTAAAACAAATAAATTGTCTTGTTTCAATCACAGGAGGGGTCCGGATTTGTTTACTAAAAATGAAAAAGTGCAGGAATTTTTAAAAAAACACAAAAATATTTATTTCCGGGATAAATATTATGTTTGTGTTGAAAAAAGAAAAATAACAAGTGCCTTTGATTTAATTAAATCCATTGGCAAAATAAAGATTCAAAAACAACTTGCAATATCAAGGCAAATAAGAAAAAAATTGAGAAAAACTTTTTTTGCTTTGGATATTTCTGAATTGCAATATGCAATAAACAAGAAAAAAAGGTTGAATTTACATATGTTTTTTGCCAGTATCTCTAACCTAAAAGTAAAACAAGTAAGGTTTAGAGATAAAAATATAATTCCTTAATACGATAAAATATATTTAACTGCCCACACCAACAAATAGTCAATGTCAATAAAAACAGGGATTTGTATTTTTTGATTAAATAATTTTACTTTTGCTTTTATTTCATATCCTATTTTAGCTGTGCATTCAGTATCATTAAAAATATCTATAAAATCCTTGTGCCTGTATGAGATTACTCCCAAATTGCTTAATTTATTAAAACTTACAATTTCTGTTTTTGGCAAATCAAACTTACAATTTCTGTTTTTGGCAAATCAATTAATATAATTATATAATTCATTAATTTTTTCTTTATTTGAAAATCATAATTAAAATTAACAAGTTTATGTCCAAAAATAATAGTAATTGTTTATTACTTGAGATTATCCTTAGTGTATCCAAGTAATTGCCTGTATATTCTGCTTTGTTTGCTTGACATTTCCTTTTGTATTACAAATTTTGATAATTTTTTAAAAATAGGATAGTGAAAATTAAACACCAATATAAATTTAGAATTATGAAATTATTTAAAGATTTTTGCATTTTTTATAAATATGAATTTTGATTTAATTTTAAAAAAAATTCCGTCAGTGGCAGCACCTAAAAAAGAGCTGAATTTCAATACGCGCCTAAAATGGACAGGTATTGTTCTTTTTTTGTTTTTGCTTCTCTCTAATGTTCCTCTTTTTGGATCAAAGGGCGGTGCTGAATTTCTAAAGCAAATTTCAATGCTAATGGGTGCAAGTTTTGGATCTATTTTAACCCTGGGTATTGGACCTATTGTTACTGCCTCAATTATTCTTCAATTATTAGTTGGGTCAAAGATTGTTGAATTTGATTTATCAACACATGCAGGAAAAGCAAGATTTCATCAAATACAAAAATTAATGGCTTTTGCTTTTTGTGCAATAGAGGCATTTGCATATTCTCATTTAGGAGCAATTGTTCCTTTGCCGGGAATGGCATTAACAATCGCATTCCAGTTATTTTTAGGAGGGATACTTATTATTTTTTTTGATGAAATAATTACAAAATGGGGGATTGGTCAAGGTGTGTCTTTGTTTATTGCGGCAAATATCAGTACGCAGATATTTACAGAGGCATTTAGTTTTTCAAGATCTGATGCCGGATATTTGATTGGCAAGATTCCAGCATTAATAGAAAATATTTCCAAAGGAATTTTTTCTTATGAATCAATTATTCCATTGCTTTTTCCATTAATTACAACAGCAATTGTTTTTTTAATTGTGATTTATGCACAGACATTGAAAATTGAAATTCCTCTTGCATTTGGATCAATCAGGGGCTTTGGAAGAAAATGGCCTCTAAAATTTATTTATACTTCTGTTATTCCAGTGATTTTAGTGAGTGTTGTTTTGATTAATTTAAATTTGGTTGCCCAGATAATGAGTTCAAAAGGAATTACATTTTTGGGCGAATATAGTGGAAATTCGGTTGTTGGTGGCTTAATGCTGTATTTATCTCCTCCGCATAATTTTTTAATAAATGTTTTGCAAATTAACATAAGCATACAGGAATTATTAAGAGTAATATTTTATTCATTATTTATGATTTTTGGAAGTGCTATATTTGCAATATTTTGGGTGGTTACAAGCGGAATGGATGCAAGTTCTGTCGCAAAGCAAATTCAGTCATCTGGAATGCAAATTCCTGGATTTAGAAGAGACCCAAGAGTAATAGAAAAAGTGCTAAAAAGATATATTATGCCTCTTGCACTTATGGGTGGAGCGTTTGTTGGATTTCTTGCAGCATTTGGAACTTTTACAGGGTGCCTGTCGAGAGGGACAGGAATTTTATTGATGGTAATGATAATTTATCAGTTCTATGAGCAAATTGCAACTCAATATATGAAGGATATGAATCCAATGCTGAGAAAATATTTTGAGATGTAAAACAAGAAATTGTTTCTATTGAAATTTAATTGAGTGGTTTTTAACTTATTTTCGCATTATATAATATTTAGATTATAATCATCTTAACACTGCATTTATTTCTTTTTTTATTTTTTCATTTTATTTTAAAAACTCTTTTTTTGTAATCTTTCTTTCCAGTTAAATAGTGTTTTCATCTATGATGAAAATGTTAGAGCGACAGCGAAATCATTTTTCTGATTTCCCATATTATAAATAATATGGGTTTAAATTATAAATAGTTTTTGGTTGTGCAACATCACTAATGTTTTTCATACTTAATATATTGATTCTATTTTTCTCTTTAAAATATAAAAAAATCAGCCAAATAGAGCACCCAATCCAGCTGCTGCATCTTCTTCTGATTTTTTATCTTCTTCCGGAGATGGTTTTTCTTCTTTTTTTGCAGATGTTTGCTTTTCTTGGTTTTGGTCAGTTGGTGCTTGTGTTTGAACAGAGCTCGCTGCAACAGCAATATTTTTATTCATTGCTTCTTCAATATCAATATCCTTTAGTGCTTCGACTATTGCTTTTATTCTTGCATCATCTGGTTTTATTCCAATGCTATTTATTATTTTTTTTATGTTTTCTTCATTAATTTCTTTTTTTAATTTATGCAAAATCATTGCACAATATATATATTCCATTTTCTTCACCCTTTATAATTTATTTTTTTCCAGTTTTTCTTCCAAATTTTTAACTGCTAATTTAATTTCTTCATTGCTTCTTGCCCCAGTGCATACAATCTTCCCGGAATTAAATAATAAAAATACAACATGCGGTTCATTAAGTCGCAATATTAATCCCGGAAATGACTCTGGCTCATATTCGCATCCATCCAAAGCAAAAGCAATATGGTCTAATATTAATTCTTTATTCAAAGTTCCAGATGCAACAATATTTACAACCCCTTCTTTTGGCTTAGTTGTAAATTTATATCCAATTTTTTCCAATGATTTCATAAGATCAATTATTGCATTATGTCCCAATTCAAATGATTTTGTGCCAGAGCATATTATTTTGCCTGTTGAAAATATAAGATAATTTGCTTTTGGCTCAATTGTTCTGTATATTAATCCGGGAAAGACCTCTGGCTCATATTCTGCCCTGTCAAAATTTTTTGCAATTTTTTCCAATTCCAAATTAATAAATAAATTTGCAGATATTACAACATTGTGAATTTTTATTTGATTTTTATTATTTTCATCCATTTTTTAATAAATAAGAAACTTTTAAAAATATATGTTTAAAATCCACATAAAAAACAATAAGATTTTTTATGTTGTAAATAAACTACTTTTCCAAAGATTAGTTTATTTACGATAACAAAGATTTTTAATAATTCTTTTTTTTAAATATTTTATGTCAAGAGCAGGAGAAAATCATCCAAGAAGAGGATCATTGGCCTTCAGGCCAAAGAAAAGATCAAAAAGAATATTTAGTAAAATAAAATGCGTCAAGCAGTGCACAGAGACCAAAATTCTTGAATTTGCAGGATACAAAGCAGGGATGACTTATATAAAATTTATTCAAAACCAAAAAGAAACGCCTAATTATGGCAAAAAAATAATTACTCCTGTAACTATAATAGAAACTCCTGATTTATTTGTTTGTGGCTTTAGAATTTATTTACTTAACAACAATTTAGGAAAATATGCATTTAGAGATATTTTAACAAATAAAAAACAGGATAATTCAGGCAAAATAAAAGAAGTTGAAGAAAAACTAAAAATGAATAAAATTAAGGAAATAAAATTAATTGTCCAGACACAGCCAAAATTGACTGGATTTAATAAAAAAAAACCAGAAATATTTGAGTCATTTATTGGCGGAAAAACAATTGAAGATAAATTAAATTATGCAAAACAAATAATTGGGAAAAATATAAGCATAATGGATTTTGAAAACGAGGGCAATTTTATTGATGTTTCTGGCGTTACAAAAGGACATGGATTTACAGGTTCTGTGAAGAGATGGGGTGTAAAACTTTTGGCAAAAAAATCACAAAAAATTGTAAGAAAAGCAGGTACACTTGGTCCTTGGCATCCTGCAAAAACACAGGCAACAGTTCCTCAAATGGGGCAATATGGTTATTTCAACAGAATGATTTATAATTTACAAATTATGAAAATTATTGAAAAAAACCAAAAAGATGAAGTTTTTGATAAAATAAGAAACAATGCATTTAAAAATTATGGTTTGGTTAAATCAAATTATATTGTTGTCAGAGGAAGTGTAATGGGACCTCCAAAAAGATTAATTAGATTAAGACATTCTATAAGAAATATAAATGCTCAATTTGATGAAAATATCAATATTCTGCAGTAAATATTTAGAATTGATTAATAAATAAAAATCAAATATTAGAATTGATTTTTTCTTATTTTGTTGCAACTGCTTCAATAAATGAAGATTTGTAAGAATAAATACAAGAAGTTTTTCTTAATTTTAGGATTTTGAATTTTCCAAGTTTTTCTCGCATATAATCTTTATCAAAAAAATGTCTAACATGGTTGTTTAGAATATACATATTATTTTCAATCTTCTTTCCATTTCCATATAGCTTGTCTTCAATTGATTTGCATTTGATAAAAATCAATCCTTTCTTCTTTAAGATTCTATGCAATTTATTGAAGACTTGAGTTGTTGTTTTATCGTCAAAATAATGTAAACTTAAATGAGCATAGATTATATCAAAATAAGAATCTATAAAATTTATTTTCTTTACATCCTGACAAATTGGGATTATTTTTTTAATTCTCTTTTGACGAATTTCTTTTTGTAATTGTTTTATTCCACTTTCTGAAAAATCTATTGCTGTAACCTTAAATCCTTTATTTGCAAAATAAATAGAATCGCTTCCATTTCCACAACCCAAATCAAGAAGTGTTTTGAATTTTTTATTTTTAATCAATGAAAAAATTCTTCTTGCAAAATTATTAGCAGGTTTCCTTTCAACCTTTTCCCACCTTGATTTCCAATATTCTCTTTGTTCCATAAATCTCATATAAAAAAAACAAGAGCAATATATCCAAATAATCCAAGAATTACAGAATGATAAATTCCATCAACAATAGATCCCTCTGAAAGTTTTCCAATAGATAAACCAGTAAAAACACTTTCAATAATTGCAATATGCAAAAACAAAATGCCGTATTTTGAAATATCAATAAGTGAGTTAATTTTATTTATTGTTTGGTAATTTGTTGTTATTGGAATAATTAATTCTGGTATTAGAAATTTTATCATTCCCATAAGAACAATAATAAAAATAAAATAAATAATATAACCTCTTAATATTATAGAATAAATAGTAGCCCTCTGCTCTTTTTTTAATGCATCTATTTTAAATGAACTATGGCCTACTTTGTCAATCCCTTCTGCTATTTTTCCCCCACTTCTATATACCTCAATTATAGTTGCAATCGCACGATATATTAATTTGCTTTTTGTCTCTTTTGCAAAATCAAAAAAAGCTTTTTCAAAAGAAATCCCCCATGATAATTTTGATGATAATTTTTTTACCGGCTTTGTCAAAACACCATAATCGTTGTGCGATGCATAATTTATTGCCATTGGGAGAGACATTCCTCCTATTATTCCACTTGAAATATCTTTTAGAAATATTGGGAATATTGTTTCAATCTGCTTTTTTTTTTCTTGTATGTTGTAAATTTCAACAGATGCAGGAACAGTTAAAACAATAACACTCAAAACATCCAGCAAAGTTAAAATTATTTTAGAAGTTCCAATAAAATAAACTTTTATTAATTGAAATATAACACAACAAAATATGCTTATTGAAATTATTTTATACAATTTTTTATTGCATATAAAATTATAAAAGCGATAAAAAAGATTTAAAATTTGTTGTATTTTAGTTGCAAATTTTGATGAGTTTCTATTTACTATAACAATTTTTGCCATATTATATTAATAATCTAATCAATATTCTTAAACATTGGCATATAATTAATTCTTCGAAGCAAAAAATAAAAGTAAAAAAGTTATGGATTATATTAAAGAATCTAAATCCAATATCTCTTAATAAATTAAGGAACTCTGTTTGCGATTGTGTCAATGTTTCAGATTCAATATCTGTGCTTCCAATTACTTCTGTAATATATATTACATTAATGTGAGATTTAAATAATTTATTATGTTGTTCAAAGATTTGTTGTCTGTATCATACAAGGATAAAAAGACCTTATGATAAGCATATCCAATTAATTGTTCATTTAACTGAAAATTAAATCCAAGAATAATATTTTTATTTATGTGTTTTTTAATGCAATAAACAACAACATTTGTATTTATTTTAAATTTTTTTGCAAGATTAATTGTAGAAATTCTTCTGTTTTTTGACAAAATTCCAAGAATTTTATAATCTGTTCCGTCAATTTCATCTATATTCCTCTAAGAGCCCTCGAGAATTTTGTCTTCTGGATTTTCCATATTTAGAAGAAATTTGTATTTTAGAGGATGTATTGCAACTGCAAATAGAGATATATTTGCTTTCAAAATAATTCCCGAATTTTTTATTTATTACCTCAATACATTTTCATATTCAATTAAATCATGGACAACAGCATATAACGCCAAATCCCTATTTCCTTCAAACAAGGCAATCCATCCAATATTAAGATGATTTCTTGCAAATTTAATTATCTCTTGTTTTTCTTCATTTAGTATTTTACTGTGTTTAAAAAAAACCCTATAATATAGGCATCCAAGCCGATTTATATTAATTATTGCATAATATCTTTAGATTACTTGTTTTTTTTTCTAAATTATCAATATTGTATTTTACTACTTGTTTTGACAATCTGATTTTTTTTTACAATAGCAGAAACTGGGGCTCTTGCATTTAAGCTCAATTCATAGAGTTTTTTTCTCTCTTTCAAATTCAAATCAATTATTTTTTCTGCCATATTTAACTTTATGCAAAAATCATATGAATATTTATTTTAAAGTCAAAAAATTTATCAATTAGTTTAATCTATTTCTTTTGCTATAAATTATATAAAAAAATATTTCAAGAAAAAATCCTGCAAAATTTATATAAACTTCGCTTTTTTTCTTTTTTCTTTTGAGCCAGATAAAATATTATTTTTCAATTTAGCGTAACTTATTGGGTTTGTAATGTTTCTCTTCAAACAAAAATCATCTTTATTGCATACACCCATATCTTTGTAATACCCGGGTTTGTTGCAGTCAGGCGGTGGAATTGTCTCATCTCCTGTTTTTGCATAATTTAACTGGGATAAAATATAATTTTTCTTTAATGGCTCTTTATTTTTTTCGTTCCATTCTAACAGCAATTGTTTTATTTTTTCTTTTTCCCATACACAACATGACAGAAAATTAATCAAAATAAAGACCGCTCTTTTTTTCCCATCTTCAAGACCTTCAAGCATTGTTTTGATGCATGGAGGAAAATTATTGATATTTATTTTTAATTTTGTATTATAGTATTTTGATGATTTTATTTTTTCTTTTAATTCATTTGGTATAAATAAAAATATTATTTTTTTGTTTTCCAAGATATGTTTTGTCTCTTTAATCCCGGGAATTTCTCCAATAAATATTTTATAAACTAAATTGATTTTTTTTTCCCGGCTTTGTATTTGTATTTTCTTTGTTTTTTTTTGAAAAATTATTTTTCCATAATCCATAATTGCATCCCTGTATTCTTTTCTTTTTTCAACAGGCAGTTTTTTTATTTTTGCCTCTAAATTGTTCTTTAATTCATCTTGTAATTTTTGCTTTTCAAAATAAAATTGTTTGGCGTTGCGCTTTATTTGTTTTTCCTTTAAAAAATCAAAACTATCCTTTGCTCTCATCAATAAATTCTTGCATTCACAAACATCTCCTTTTGTCAAAAATTCCTTTATTTCTCTAACATTTTCTGGGTTTGCATCTGTTTTTCTAAAAAATTTGATTTTGTCAATATCCAAAATAATGCCTGCAAGATATGTTTTTTCATTTAAAGAATAAGGCATTCTAAACAAATGGCGATATGACCAATTTTCCTCAATATCCACATAGTCATAAGGATTTTCTACATTGGAGTTTAGTAGTTTTTCAAATTGCTCTTTTAATTTTTCCCTTATTTGTTCCTTTAAATAATGTGCTGTTTTTACAAGCAATTCCGGGTACATTAATTTTGTTTTTTTTTCACCAATGTATTCTGGCATTGTTTTATGCGACAAACCAATATGAAACCCGCGATTGCCGGAAAATTTTGCATAAATGTTTTTTATTTTGTGTTTTTTTATTTCATCAATCAACAATATTGCCGCAATTTTTGCAAATTCAATTCCTTTGTCAGCATCAATGTCAAAAATAATATCCCAGCTAATGCGATTTTTGTTCATCTCAAAAACATTGCTGGAAATAGCAAATGGATTTTTCCAGTTTTCAACAGAAATATGAAAAGAAGATGCGCCCTGCTTTATCCAGTTTATTATATCTCCTCTATATTGTGCATAATTTGGTCTTTTTCCATATTTTGAAGAATAAAATACAGGCACTATTTCCTTATTCCTTGAATTTTCAAATAATGAAATTAAAATATCTTTTTTTAAATAATAATTTCTGTATTCATAGGGTTCCATAATTTAATAAAATAAATTAAAAATCAAGCATATCAACTCTTCTTTTGTGCCTGTCTCCTTCAAATCCTGTTTTTAAAAAAATATCAATCATTTCAGATGCTGCTTTGACACTTGTATTTTCTGCTCCAAAACATATTACATTTGTATTATTATGGGCTCTTGACATTTTTGCTATTTTTTTTTCAAAACACAAAACAGCTCTTATTTTGTTAAATCTGTTTGCAGCTATGCTCATTCCAACACCTGTTTTGCATATCAAAATTCCAAAGCAATTGTATTTTAAGACCTCTTTGCATAATTTTTTTGCAAAATTGGGATAATCACAGGAATCTGTTGAATTTGTTCCAACATCAAATATTATGTATTTTTTTTCTAAAAGGCATTTTAATTTTTGTTTCAGTTCAAAACCGCCATGATCTGAGCCAATAATAATTTTTGATTTATTCATTTTTTTGTTTAACTTTTGCTTTAAAGCAAAAGTTTTTTACAAATTAAGTGATTTTAAATAATTTTTTTTCTTTAAAAATCCTATCTGGCTTTTCCTGTATTTATACAAAACATCTCCTTTTTTGTCTCCCTGAAATTCCCATTTTTTTATTATTACAACATCTGCTTCTCTGAGCCATAATCTTCTTTTAAATTTTCCAGGGACTCTCCCAATTCTTGTTTTTCCATCAGAGCAAATTACATTCATCCTCCCACACCCAAGACGTGACTCTATAATTCCAAATAATTCTCCTTTTTTTGGAAATCTAACTCTTGCCTCTGTTATTTGCTCTTCTTCATTATCTGGATTATTTTGTTTTTTTTTATTTTTGTTTATCATATTTTTTATTGCATATAAACTTTTAATAAAGCAATAAAAAATGTGTAAAAATTCCTCAAAATGAAATATTTTCACATATTTTTTATGAAGTCTCCCGGATTCGAACCGGGGTCCAAGGCTCCCAAAGCCCAGAGGATAACCAAACTACCACAAGACTCCAATTTAAGTAAAAAAACAAATTATTTACTTTTAAATCTGTTTTTTTTTGATTTTTTTTTTAGTTTGTGTGTCTTCATTTTTTGTCTTTTTCTTTTTTTTCCACAAGGCATATTATTCACTTTTTATTTTTTTATGGGCCGAGGGAGATTCGAACTCCCGACCTTTGCCTTGTAAGGGCAACGTCATACCAGCTAGACCATCCGCCCAAGTCATAATTATTCTTAAATTATCAATAATAGAAATTTTTAAATATCTCACACCACAAAAATTAAAACAAGTATGTTGAATAGATATTTATTTTCTCATCCCGTATTTTTTTTGTATTTGCTTCCATATTTCCAATGAAAGATGCCTGCCCCGCTCTGCATATTTTGCCCTTTGATTGTCATAAAATAAAAGGCAGTAAGAATACCAAAAACTTTTTTGAATGCTGTTTGCATAATAATATTCTGTAACCAAAAACGGCTGAATTTTTGCTTTCATCCAGCCCTTTATTCCGTTATTCTGACAACCCCAGCACCATATATCTATGGTTGCTTTTGTCCATCTGTCAAAGTCCTTTTCTGCAATCCATCTTGACTTAAAACCCCCATCTGTCCTGTCCCATGCAATATATTTTGGAATTATATCGCATGATGAAATTTCAAGTATTTGCTTTAAAAGAGGTATGATAAATCTCCTAATTTTAAATGGCCACTCTCCAACATAGGATATAAATTCTACATCTAAATTAATAAAAATGTCATCTTTGTATAATATTTTTCCTGCCATAATTTATTCTCTTTTTTGTCTTTGCATTTTTAAATAATACTGCATTTCTTTTTTAGTTACATATTTTGATGAAATAGGACTTATTAAATCAATATAATTTTTCAATTGATTTAAATCATTCATAGTGATATGCTTTTTTTCGTTTTTTTTTAAAGTGTCTTGCTGAAAAGACAATGTTTTTAATTGAACATCCATATCCTTTATTTTTTTGTTTAATTCTTCAATTCGATCATATGTTTTTTTCACTTCCTGAATAAATCTCTGTTCAAAATTATTTACTCTTTCA
Source organism: Candidatus Aenigmarchaeota archaeon ex4484_52 (assembly GCA_002254415.1). GTDB lineage: Archaea > EX4484-52 > EX4484-52 > EX4484-52 > EX4484-52 > EX4484-52. Next base: position 7,024 of record NJDR01000007.1, on the reverse strand, counting down.
TCAACATTTCTTATGCTCTCTTCCAAAACCCGTATCCTTCTTATATTATCATTTTGCCTTTTTGTTAATTCATCTGTAATTGATATTTTTTTCTCTGGCATATCTATATATTCATTAAATAAAAATTAAATATTTAAAGTTCTTTTTTTAATTGTTTTTGGGTTCCGCTTATTTTCAATATATTTACAATTATTTTTGCCTCTTCAATTTTGCAAATATTGGCAAGGCAGAATTGCACATATTCAACAAATTTATAATTGCACAACACTATAAAATATATTTCATTTTTTTGGTTTTTTAAACTATATATTATTTTTGCATTTATGTTTGCCGCACCAACATCGCCATACAAAAAAAAAATTTGCTTAAAAAATTCCCTTTTTAATTCAATAATTATTGTATTTAAATCTGTTTTTAATTGCATTTCATCCGGGAAAATCAATCTGCATAAAATATATCTTTTTTTTTCCCTTAAATTTTTTGGAAGCATAAAAAATATTAACTCATATTTATTTAAATAATACTGACAAGAAATATAAAATGAAAATAAAAAAAATAAAAAAATCATCAAAATTTGCAACTAAAATACTGCAAATTTTCAAGCTTTTTTTATTGCAAGTCAATAGTTTATTTGCAATAAAAAAATCAAAGAAGAAAAAAGCAATTGGCCTTATTCCTTTTGTTGCAATTATTGCTGTTGTTTTTACTGTAAGTATTATTCTTTATGCTATTTCAGTTGGAAATATCATTAAAATAAAGCAAAAGATGTTTAATTATTATGCCCAGACAGCAAATGAAAATATACAATTAATTAAGCAAATGTTTGAAAAAACCGCTCTTTTTTGGGGGATTATGAAAACAACAGATGAACTGGCAACTTATGGTGGTGTAAGCCAGAGTTCTGTTGCAAATGCAAATTCTTTTTGCCCTACAATGAAAACAGATGATGCTCTCTTTTGGGCAATTGCAGGAGACAATGAAATATTAAAAAGAATACCTTTTATTTTTTTTGAAGATAAGGACTTAATTGCCGGTGATGTTTCATTTCCTCTATTAAATACAGCACAGCATGAGCAATATTTAGATGAAGTAAGCAGGGATGTTTATACTTTATCTATCATTGTGCAATTATTGTTTTTAAAGCCGGGAAAAGTAAATATTAGTTTAAGTCAAGGAGGTCCAGATGTTGTTTTTTGGCAGGATATTGACAGAGATGGAATTTATCAAATAAATTTAAGTAATAGTTTTGTGACTTCATCAACACAAAATATTGAAATGCATATTACAGCAGATGCTAATGATGTTGCAAAAATAAAACAAGTTGCTGTTTGCATTTATAATAGAGGTGTTATTTTTGATCCAAATAATCTTTTAAATAATTTTTTGGCATTGGCAACAAATAATTTAAAGGATGAATTGGGAAGCAGAGAAGAAGATATTATTCTGGAAGTTGGGGATTTTGAAGGGTCTTTGGCTCCAAAGGAATTTGGCCCAGAATCTTATATCCAGGGGCTTATGTGGGCAAGCGATGATGAAGGAATTACTGCCACAATAATTGATCCTTTTTTTGGCAGTGGAGATATAAAAAGTGCATTTATAAGAAGCAGAGGTCTTGTTGATGAATATGTTTATGTCCGTTACTGGTATTTGTATGATGCAGGGGTTTGGTTTGTAAATAATTTAGATGGTTTGGTTAAAGGTAGGATTTGGGAAAAGTTGAATGAGTTGGAGGATTATTATCATGAAGATGGTCAACAGAGTGTTTGTTGCAAACCACCAAAATGTCCAGATGATCCAACACCAAGATATGATGAAATGTATATTCATTCGCTTATTAATGCTACTCTTTTGAATTTAACAAACGAATTAAATACTGCATTTAGTAGTGATTCAATACAATGGTCTGTTACAGCACCAAATTTTGATGGATGTCCAAGTTCAACAAATCCTACTCCCTATCACGACATGCCATTAGATTCCTGTTCTGGTGAAAATTTCCAGCATAATGAGTCGAAAAATGTTTATGCTACAGAAGATAGAATTTGTAGGTGTGCCTGTAGGACATGGAGTTGTTATATTAATACATGCCATTCTACTTTTGCTCACAGATATATTATAAAAAATCTTCCAATATTTGTTAAGATAACAGATAGCAAATATACTATTACTGATTCGGCGGGGAATAAAAAAGACCTGGTTTTTAAATTTTTTGTTGAGATTGACAAAGTAGATGACAATTATTGTAATGATAGTTCTGGAGACGGATTTGATTGTCAATCCTTAACACCCATAGATGATATGGTAAATCCTTATGGAGAAATACAAATAACAGATGATGTTTATGGAGATATTCCTTTAATAATTACTGATGTTTATGTATCTGATATTACCAATGAATCTTCTACAATTAGTTGGAAGGCAACAAAATCGGCAACATCAACTATCAATGTTAATGGTAAGAATTATGTTCTACCATCATCAAAATTATTTTCACAATATATTGATGGATTAACTAATAATACTCTTTATCGTTATACAATTACAATAACAGGAGCAGAAAATTCTCCATATATTGGCTCTTTTACAACAAAACAAAATCCACCACCAAGCCCTTGTTCATTAAAAATAATATATCCTCAAAATAATGCTGTTGTTGATCAATATACTGATATAAATATTAGTTTATCGTGTCCTGATAGTGTTATTGTACCTGCAGACATCATAAGTTTAATGATTAGTGGAACTACTGGTGAAATAGAAACAACAATTACACCATCTATTGTTGCACCCGGCAATTTTGCATGGTATAATATATCTAATTATGATTTAACAATGCTTTTTGACAATCCATTATATTATATTGTTGCTAATCTAACAAAAGATAATGTTTATATTTCAGATATGATTAATGTAGCTCTGACAGGTGGATTTGATTCAAGTATTTATTTTGATATATCAGATTCCACTGCAAATATAACTGTGTCTTTAAACAAAGATGTATTGAATTTGAATTTGAATAATCCAGATGGAAATCCAAGTCCAGCCACATATAGTCGTATTGATACTTTTAAGCACACATTTAATTTTAGTTCTCTTTTGTATGATAGAATTTATTATAATGAAACACATAATTATTCTCTGATAGCAGACGCAATAGAAATCGCTCAAATCTCTTTTAGAACAGATCCAAAAATTACAACTCCAACAACAAAACATACTGCTAGTGTTGTCATTGACACAACAAGAAATGGTTTGACAATAGAACTTGAATATCCTGCTGGAACAACAGCAAATTACAATAGTTTAACTCAATCAGGAAGACAATATAAATTTAATTTTTCTGGACTTGAAAATGGAACACGATATCCCAATCCAAGTCCAACAGAATTTTATACATTAACTATTAATGACGCTTCACTTGGATTAACACAAACATTTAATGACATTTGGTTTGAAACAAAACCATAATTAAATTATTATATTTCTAATTTCAAAATTGCTTTAAAATATTTTTTATATTTTTTATCATCTCTTTTTTTAAAAATATAATCTAATATATATTTATTTACATAACAATTAAAATCAAGTGGTGTTTTTTCAATGAAACAATTGTATTTAGCATAAGTTACAACAGGACAATTTCCGCAAAAGCAATTATATGCACAAGTGTCGCATAATGGCTGAAATTCCTGCGTCAGTGTTCTTAGCTCAATTGTGTTTATTATTATTTCTCTGAAATTTGTTGTTTTTATATTGCCGATTTTTAAACTTTGTATGCTTCTTGCAGTATCGCACGGATAAATATCTCCATTTGGAGTAATGGATATTTGATTTACACCAGCACCACAAGGCCTTCTCATACACATATATTGTTTTACAGGCAATGTTATATTTCTTAAAAGAGAGAAAATATTTCTTTCAACAATCAAAAAATTTTTTTTATCAAATAAATAAACACAATAATCAAATGCTTCTTTCAAGAATTCTGTAAATTCCTTTTTTTGCGGAGACAAATATTTATTTTTTTTTCCTCTTCCTAATTCATTCATTGCCCGTAAAAAAATAGCATTTCTTTTTAATTTTACATATTGGTCAATAATTGGCTTTGGTCCTAATTTTATTGAATTTGATGTAATTGTCGGCATTATTCCTACAATTTTATTGCGTTCAAAAAAATAATTATACCAGTAAATTATTTTATCATAACTTCCACTTCCATTAATATATGCTCTTTGAGAGTTATGTAATTCTTTTGGTCCATCAAGAGATGAAGATAAACTTATTTTATTTTCTATAATATAATTTGCAATATATTCTCTCATAAGTGTTAAATTAGTAACTATTGTTGAACTAATTAGATTTTTATTATATTTTTTTTTCTTTTTATTAAATTCTTTTAAAATATATTTTATTTTGTCAAAACAAAGCAATGGCTCTCCTCCTTGAAATTCTATTGTAATATTTTTATAAGGCAAATTTAAAACAAAATCAATATATGCATCTATTGTTGCATAATCCATATCCATTTGTTTGTCTTCTAAATTTGCTGAATTTGCATGACAATAAAGACAATTTAAATTGCATCTATGCGTAAGATTGATAATACAATTCATAAAAATAAATGATTTATCTTGAATATACTGCATTTTAAGGCGATTAATAATATCTTTTGTATTTTTTTCCGTCATCAAAATTTTGCTTTCAATTAATTGTCTTTGTAATTTTTCATTATTTTTATATTGACCATTATTTAATGCCCTGTATTCATTTTCATTTAATAATATAAATGTCCCGCATCTTGTTGTAATCAAGAATTTGTTTTCGTCTATTTTTCTGCTGAAATATTCATTTAATGTTGCTTTCATATTATTTATTGTGGATTAAACTCACTTATTCCAAATTCCTTTATATAATTTCCCCAAACACCATCGCATTTTGTTTTGTAAAAATCGCATATTTTGCAAATACTGTTATTTGCAATTTCTTCGGCTTCTTTTTTTTTATCTAAATGAAATATATTTCCTCTAAGAGATACTATTTTTTTATAATTTTTCAAAACACAAATTGGAAACATATCTATTCCAATATTTATTTTTTTTGATTTGCAAAAATCAATTGCACTATCTAAATATGGTGCAATTTTGCTTGCTTTTATTAAAAGTTTTTTTTTGTTTTTTTTTGCAGAGCCGTTTATACTAATAAAGCAATAAGTAATAGGTAATTTCTTTGAAAAATTTTTATAACTAAATTCTGCTATTTTTTTTAAATATTTATAATTCATTTTGTGCATAATTACTTTTATAGAGACAACACAATTATTATTAATTAAATTTTCAATGCCTTTTATTGTTTGTCTAAAACTTCCCTTTCTTTGTGTAATTTTATCATGCAATTGCGCATTTGGTGCGTGCAAATCAATAGAAAAATAAGAAATTCCAGATGAAATAAGTTTTTTAGCAAATTTTTCATTACTTAGCATTCTGCCGTTTGTTGTCATAGAAATATTATTTGTGTATTTGGAAATATATTTAATCAAAGGAATAAGTTCTTTGTATAATGTTGGCTCACCACCCATTAAATCAATAGAATTATTTTTTTTTAATTTAAGTAAATTTATTTTTTTTTTTAATTTTTCTAAACTCTCCTCTTTTGATGGATTGCTGCCTTTTTCTGAACAAAATATGCAATCATTATTGCATATTCCACATACATCAAAAATAATTGTCCCTTTTGTATTTGTTATTGTTTGTTTTAATTCTTTTGTTCCAAATACATCAAAATAACTAAACCATGTTCCATAGCAATTTTTATTTAAATCGCATTTTTCACATTTAGCAATATGACCGTGTTTTTCTGTTTTATTGAACACCTTTGCGACAGGAGATTTATAAACAGATATTAAATCTGGCTGCGCTCCTGCATAAGTCCTGTATTTTTCACTTAAAACACACAAAGGAATTGAATATAAAACAATGTTGATATTATATTTTTTTGCAATATCTATTGCTTTATTGACATAAGGAATATATTTTGTAAAAGAAACAGCAACTTTGTCTTTAAATTGTTCTGCTCTTCCTCTTATATCCAAACCATTTATTGACATGTTTTTTACAAGTGGAAAATTCTTTGCAACAAACTCTATCATTTGCGGCATTGCTTTATAATTTAATTTTGTAACTATTATTTTTACAGTTAAATTAATTCCAAGAAAAGATAAATTTTTTATTCCTAAAAATGTCTGTTTAAAACTTCCAATTGCCTGTGTTTGTTCATCATGCTTTTCTTCTTTATAGTGATGCAATGCTGTAATTACATGCCGTATATTATATCTTGAAAATTCTTTTGCAAAGTTTAGATTGCAAAATTTCCTTCCGTTTGTAAGAACAGAATATGACAAATAAGGATGTTTTATTGAAAGCCAATTTAACAAATACAAAAAATCATCTCTAACAGTTGGCTCTCCTCCGGAAAATTCAATTTCTCTTAAATGTTTTTCTTGTTTTATTTTTTCAAATAATTGCAGCACTTGTTTTGTTGTCATATTTTTGTGCTGATTAGAAAATGCATCTACAACACAAATAAGGCAATTATTATTGCATTTATATCCTGCTGCACAATATAGTTTTGTTATCATAACTAAGCACTATTAGCCTGCTCTGCTGTGTTTTGACCAATTAGTCCAATTATTCCAAGCACACCAATCGCACCAATTATTCCAATGATCAACACCTGAATGGGTTGTATTATTATTCCACCCACTCACACAAGTTGATGCCTCTACCTCAGAAGATGAAAACAAATAGCCAGCCGCAACACCCAATAAAACTAGTCCTGTTATTACTCCTGTTTTTTCTTCATTTGTCAAATAATTTAGAGAAAGAATAGATTTATTGTTTTTTAATTTTTTTTTCAAATTTTTTAATTTGTCTTTGAAAGCCATAAAAATAATAAATATTAAAATTATTTAAAGTTTGATTTTAATTATTCTTATGCCAAAAAAAATACAAAAATTTCTTCAAATGCC
>NJDR01000037.1 GCA_002254415.1 Candidatus Aenigmarchaeota archaeon ex4484_52 | reverse complement strand
AAAAAAATACAGAATTTTAAAAAAACAGTGTTCTTGCACTTACAGGAAGTGTTTCTGCACAAAATATGGAACTAATTCTTTAATCTTATGAAAATTTTTTGAAAAAAAAATTTATTGCCTGAACTTGAACAGAATTTTCAATATTTAAAAGACAATTCTTTAATGTAATAAAATCTGTGAAAAAAGGCCATACATTTAATGAAATGAAAGAATATTAGGAAAATTGGATTTAAAAATATACAGGAATTTCCAAACTCACATTTGGGCAGTGCTATTCTTTGACTGCTAAAAAATAACATGTTCTGTTAAAGAAGTTTTGCGGAACGATTAATGCAAAATTTGTACAGAACGAAGTATGGTATAACACATATATGCATTAAAAAACAAAAGTTTTTGCTGGCATCTCGCAACACTTGTGTTGTAAGATAATACAATTTGTAATAACTTTATATGGACAAGAAAGATAGTGTTCTGCTACTATCTCCAACCACATACTGTAATACTTTTGTAGTTTGAAATAGTAACACTCTTATTAATGAGACAGATTTTAAACCATATGTACTTTATTTTTAACCACGAGATTTCTTTTATAGTTTGTGTTAATCTTATGTATTTGTAGGTTTCTTTGTTAGCAATTGGTGGTTCCAAAATTGTTTGTGGTTTTTACTTATTTCGCATTATTTGTGATTTTGATTATAGGCGAACATAGTTATTCTTCTAAGAATGATGACGAAAGCATTTCAAGTTCAAATTCATTAATAAAAGAATAAGAATATTTTTATTCAACTAACTTTAAATATTTTACAATTAATCAAGTTTCTCTATCTTTCTCAACTCAATTTCAAATAATTTTCTTAAATTCTGTTCTGCTTCTTTTAGATTTTTAGATTTTGAAATGCTTTTATAGATAAATCACTGCATTCTAACCCAATTGCAAAAGAAGTTTCTTTTTCAATATTATATCCTGCCAGTAAAAAGGAATACCTGACTTACAATTTGCCATACACAAAATAAATTTTCATAGCTGTTTGGTATCTTTCAGAAATTTGTTTTATAACTTTTGCAAAATCTTTTGCATTTTAAAATTTATTCTACTTTTTAAATCTCCTATCTTGGCAGAACAGGAAATTATACTTGTCTTTTTATTAATTAAAGGGATTGTTAGTATTCTACTGTAAGTGGAGGCATAACCTATGTTAAATTAAGTTAATGTTTTGGTAAATCTTTCTATATTTTTAATCTTGCTTATAATTTCTTTTGTGGATAACCTTTCAGATATTTTTCCCAAGAGTTGAGGATATTCTATTTGTCTGAACTTCATATCTTTCTTCTCAAAAATAAATTTTGCCTCTAACCAAATTCTTCAGTTTGCTTAATTTTATATATTAGTTTCAGAGATTGAAGCAATATTCCTGTGGTAATGGTTCTTATCTTCATAGCATATGTATTAAATCAACTATTTGATAAATCTTTCTTTTAAAAACCATCTCTATTCAAAAGCAATTCTATTTAATGTAAAAAAACTGACTCGCAATTGAGCATAACACCATTTAATTACTTTTCTAAATCACAATCTTCCATCATTTTATCAGTATATTCCTTAATTTTTGACTCGTTTGCTGTGCCATTTTTTATCTCATCAAAAGTTGGTGCAAGCCCGCAGCAAAGTGCTCCTTCTGTGCAATATCTCTTTTGAAGACATGATGCCCCTGCCTTTTCAAATACAACTGGTGCTTTTTCTTTTACTAATTTTAACATTTTATATGCAAGATTATGTATTTCCCATTGTGCTCGCCTGCAACATCTAATAGCAAAAAAATTCATTAAACTTCTTGCATTCATAGTAACAAGTAAATTTGTTTTTGTTGCATTTGGAAAGCAAAATCTAGCATCTTCTGGTTTAATTCCCAAATCCAATAATTTTTGATAGGCATCTGCTGATTTTTTTATCGCATCATCAAATATTTTTTTTGCCTGTTTATTTTCTTTTATTTTAGGAGGAACAACAACATCTAATTCATTAAATTTTACATATCTTTGGCTTTGCTGTGTGTAAGAGGCAATGCGATGCCTTACTAATTCATGAGAGCATGCTCTTGAAATCCCGCTAATAGAAAAAGTAAAATTGCTGTGCTCAATTACAGAATGATGTCCATAGGCAACAACCCTTTTTATAAAATCATCTGTATCTTTTTTTGTTTTGGTATTGTATAATTCATACGGATTTTTTTTTGAACAAGAAGTAAATGCAGCAACACCCGGTATTTTGTCGCAGTCAATTGTATAAGAAATTAAATTTACTTCCATATTTATTTTTTATATTTCATCCTTCTCTTCCTTCAATGCCGCATAACAAAATCACAGCACTTATTAAAAGCCGCCTATCAATTATTGGCTCTGGATTTATTTCCAAAGTATATTTGAGTATAAATGGATTAAAATGCCTCCTGATTTTAGCAATTATTCTATTATTTGCCAAAATTACATATTGCTGTGGAATTAATCTTATAATTCTGCTTAAAAGTGCTCCTGTTGTGCTTTTCTCTGTTAATTTTCCGATTTCCGCTTTGTCGTTGGACAAAAAAATCCATTCATCCTTAAAAAATGATTTTATTGCCTGTCTTTTAATTGCACCAATATTTTCACTATTGCTTGTATCAAAAACAGAATATGTAGCACCAATATCAAAAATTTCCGGTGTCTTTATTCTTAAAAGTTCTTTTGTTTGATTCTCGTTTGAATAAATCCTGAAGTCCTCTTTTAATTTAAATGCCTTTTGCTTTGAATAAAAAACAAGATGTTTGCTTTCATCATATACATAAAATTCTGCTCCAAATAATTTTAAAAATTTTTTTCTAAATAAATATTTTTTGTGCAAAAATACGGGATTAATTTCTACAGGCATTATTTTTAAAATCAAGAAATTTTAAAAACTTAAAAACAATCAATTATTTATCGATAATTGTTGCTACTAAAACAACACCCTTCTTTCTCAACATCAAATAAGTTTTTAAAATTAACAGCCATTTTTTATTGTTGTATATAAACTCTTAAAAACATACTATAATAATTTAATAATTAGGTTTAACTTTTGCGAAGCAAAAGTTTTTTATAAATGGAAGAGAAAATAAAAAAAATACAGACTGGCACAACAACTCTTGGACTTGTTTGCAAAGATGGAATTATACTTGCAGCAGACAACAAAGCAACAATGGGGCATTTAATTGTTCAAAAAGAGACAAAAAAAATATATCCGATAATTGATCAAATAGCAATAACAATAGCAGGTACAGTAGGTGATGCTCAGGCATTAATTCGGCTCATAAGGGCTGAAATGCATTTGCACAAATTTGATCAAAAACATATAAGCGTAAAGGCAACAACAACTTTGCTTTCAAATATTTTGAGATCTTCATACAAAAGTTTTATTCCGGAAATGGTGCAATTAATATTGGGGGGATATGATTTTAGAGGACCTCAATTATATTCTCTTGACGCAGTGGGGGGAATATCAGAAGAAAAAAAATATACATTTAGCGGCTCTGGTTCTGTTATTGCAGTTGGTGTTTTAGAAGCAGATTACAAAGAAAATATAAGCATTGAAGATGCAGTAGAATTAGCAAAAAAAGCACTGATTTCTGCAAAAGAAAGAGATGTTTATAGTGGTGGCATTGGATTTGATATTTTAAAAATAACAAAAGACAAGACTGATTGGATAAAAATTTAGCAATCAATATTCCTATTTCTTTTTATGGAAAATGAGAAAAAGAAAAAACAACTAAAAAAATTAATTTACCAACTCTCAAAAATGAGAGGAAGGCATACAGAACTTGTAAGTATTTATGTTCCAAGTGGTTATAATTTAAATGAAGTCAAAAACCAGATATCTCAAGAAGCTGGCACAGCATCAAATATAAAATCAAAAACAACAAGAAAAAATGTAGTTGATGCCCTTGAAAAAATAAACCAGCGTCTAAAATTATACAATCAAACACCAGAAAATGGACTTGTTATTTTTTGTGGAAATATTTCTGAAAAAGAAGGTGTGCAAAAAATACAATTATGGGATATTGATCTAATAGATGAAATAAAAACAAGAATTTACAGGTGCGAGCAAAGATTTATTCTTGAGCCATTAAAAGATCAAATAAAGGAAAAACAACTCTATGGCTTGATTTCAATAGATACAAGCGAAGCTGCAATTGGCTTTTTGCGAGGCAAGACAATAGATATTGTATTTAAAGCAAAATCATTTGTTCCTGGAAAAGAAATAAAAGGAGGGCAGTCAGCACAAAGATTTTCAAGGGTGAGAGATGGCCTTATTTTGAATTTTAAAAAACAAATAGGAGAAAATGCAAATAATATATTTTCTGCTGAAGGCAAAAATTTAGAAGGGATTCTTATTGGAGGTCCGGGGGGAATAAAAGATGATTTTGCATCAGGCGATTTTTTATCATTTGCATTAAAGAAAAAAATAATTGCAATAAAGGACTCTGGCTATGCAGGAGAATACGGAATAAAAGAATTAATTACTGCTTCTGAAAAGGACTTGCAAAACACTGCAATAATGAAAGAAAAGATAATTATAAATATGTTTTTTGAATTATTAAAAAAAAATTCATCATTGGGTATTTATGGATTAAACGAGGTTAAAAATGCTCTTTTAAACGGCTCTGTTGAAACATTAATAATATCTGATGAATTAGATGAAAATCTACAAGATGAATTGGAAAAAATGGCAGAAAACATTAGTGCAAAAACGCATATTGTATCGACGCAAACACAAGAAGGAGCACAATTTTATTCTTTGGGCGGGCTTGGTGCTATTTTAAGATATTAATAAAAAATTTTATACAATGAAAAAAATAACAATTCAAATACAAAAAACAAAATTAAGAAATGTTTTTTTAATGGAAAATTTGTTTGAACTTGGAATTGGGCTTATGTTTAGAAAAAAATCAATGGCATTATTTAAATTGCCGTTTTGTGCAAAGCATTCTGTCTATATGCTATTTATGAAATTCTCCCTTGATTTGATTTTTATTGACAAAAATTTTAAAATTGTTGATATTATTGAAAATGTATCTCCTGTAACTTTAAATCCCAAATCATGGAAATTATATATTCCAAAAAAAAAATGCAAATATATTCTTGAAATAAAATCAGGTCTGGCAAAAAAATTAAATGCAAGTATCGGAAATCCTGTTAAATTTTAATTTGACTTTTGCTATATCTAAAGCTTTTTAATTAATCATATATTGGCTTAATGTGTTGTTAGTTTAAGATATTATCGCAAAACTTTTTTAAAAGTTTTAAAGGTTTATTTACAATGAAAAAAACAACTGAAAAATTTATTTTCATTTTTTTTGTCATTTTGATTTTCAGCAGTGGATGCACAAAGCAAACATCTTCAACAAGTGGCGTAATTATTGAGGATGCTCATATTTCTCCACAAAAAGCATTTGCAGAAGAAGACCTTGTAATTTATACAACACTAAAAAATACCGGCTCTGTTAATGCAGACAATATTGAAATTACATTGAAAAAAGACGGGTTTAATATTGTCGGAGAAGAAACGCAATCAAAAGATTTATTAGAAGCAGAGGTTGAAAACCAAGTAAAGAATAATGAAGCATATGTTGAATGGGGTGCAATTTCATATGAAAATAAAAAGCCCTTTGATATTGAATACAATCCAAGTATTGAATTGTGCTATCATTACAAAACAAGAGCAATAATTAAAATAAAATCGATGCCAATAGAAGAATATCGGCTAATGCAAGACAGGGGAATTGTACCTGAAAAATATCTTGAAATTAGACAGACCAAAGGACCTATTCAAATGGATATAAGTACTAATTCGCTTTTAATCAAAAAACAAGGAGAAGAAGATAAAATAACAATGAATATTGACCTTGTCAATACTGGTTTAAAAAAAGGAGGTTTTGTTTATTCAGATTCTACAACAATTGATTTTTTAAAAGGCAAAGCAAGTGTTAGATATCCATTTAAATAAACCTTATGAAGATGATGACGAGGATGAAGATTAGGATGAATTCACTCAAAGACACTTAATACAAAACAAATTAGAGATGTAGTTGCAATAAGTAAAAAATCTACTGATAGCGCTATTCAATAGAAGGAACAGCAAAAGGAACACATTATATTGATTATGTGCTTATTGACTTAGTGGAAATCAGATGGTATCCATAATATTGAAAATGGAATTGAGTTTGGCATAATAGATAAGCAGCGAAGAAAGATTTGATAAATTAAATTATTGATATTACTAATTTTAAAAAAAGAATAAAAGCAATTGCAATAATTAAAGACAAAACAATTGAAGC
>NJDR01000036.1 GCA_002254415.1 Candidatus Aenigmarchaeota archaeon ex4484_52 | reverse complement strand
AAAAAATGCAATACAGGAGAAATATTAAAGAAAACTAATAGTGGATGGGAATGTGCAGACGATGAAAAAAAAGGAGGAGATATTCCATTAATATATGGCAGTGAATGGATACCTGCCAAAATTACAGATGGATTAGGTAAACAAGATAGAAAAACAAAACCAACTGTTTTTAATATGGATGGCAAATGGTATTTAATAACCCAAAAAGCTGGTTTTGAATGGGATGATGAAACTTCTCAATGGCATACCAATAATGACATTATAAAAGGAATAGCGTCTGTTGGAAAAGCACCAACAGTTTTCAACATGGATGGTGAATGGTATTTAATAACTGGAAGACTAGCATCTTGTGATTATGGGTTTTTGGGGTATAAATGGAATTCTACTAAGTTAAAATGGGATACTGATGATTCTATTGTAAATGGTCTGACTGGTTCTTGTGCACAAGGTAATAATTATTATATTACAATATTTGAAATAAATAAGGACTGGTATGCTATAAGAGGCGATTGGAATAGAAATTCTCTTATTGGTTATAAATGGAGTGGTTCCAAATGGATAAAAAATCATGATATGGACAAAGGATTAAATGATGGTATTGGAGATTACTGCAGCCCTATGGCTTTTAATATGAATAATGAGTTATATTTAATTGTCGGAAATGAAGCAGGAGAATTTCACGGCTATAAATGGAGTGGTTCTAAATGGATAAGAAGCACGAACATTGTAGCTGGTTTAGAGGACTTTATCTTACGAGGATTGTTAGATGCATGGGTAGAATCAAGATGGAACTGCGAAGAAGAAAAAGTAGATGTTGAAAAAATAGATGTTCATATTACACCAAATGTTTTCAATATGAATGGCAATTTATATTTAATAAGCGGCGATGCAAAAGGAATGTTTTATGGTTATATTTATAATGTTATAGAAGAAGAATAAAAAATAACCATCCTACAACATAAAAAACAAATCTCTTTTTTCCTAATCATTCCTTGAAATAAATGCATTATTTGAACTAATCTCTATATTTCTGTTTGTTCTTATTCCAATATAATCAATAATTATTTTTGTTGGAACAAAGGCAGAAAAAGAAAAAGTGATATTTTCAACTAAACCTCTTAAACCAGTATTATTTGTATAAAAAACAAATTCATCTTGCTTTTGCAAATTAATAAACCCGGTATTTAAATCATCATCAAAAACATAACAATCAAGAGAATCATTTGCTTTTATCATCATATCCAAAATATAGTATTTATCTGCATCAAATTCCAAGCCAGCTTCTGTCAAATCATATGTTAAATTAACTGAATCTCCTGCTGAAATATTTAATTCAATATTGTTTTGATAAAAAAAATAATCTGCTGAAGATATTTCCAAATAATCATTTTTGTCTTTGAATCCGTCAAAAAATCCAAATTCACCAGCATATTTAATTGTGCAGTCCTTTTTTGCCAGCATTTTTTTTTGGTCATCAACAATTTGCCTTGCATTTATATTTGCCTCAATTTTGTTTTCAGCATTCCTGATTGCATTATTGTAATTATCAACAAAGCAAATATAATTACTCATAGTGTTTTGCTCTTTCTTAGGAATTGAAACAATCATATTGCTTGTTTTTGCATATAAGCCAGAAAATATTAGAATTACAACAACAGCAGTAATAATAAAAAATTGTGCTTTTGGAACAGAACTTTTTTTTGAATTATTTTCTGCCATATTTGTCATCTAATCTTATTTCGTCTTTTTCATCAAATTCACCAAAAGATATTTCAAGCACACTAACATCATTTTCATCTGCAATTATTCTATGTGCAATACCTTTTTTTATTCTTATCAACTCGCCTTTTTTTATCTTTTTTTTATTTTTTCCGAGTTGAACTATTGCATCATTGAAAAAATACCATTCTTCATCTCTGTGTTTGTGAATCTGCAAACTTAGTTCTTCTTGTTTTTTGATTGTCAAAATCTTTACAGTGCATTTTTCATTCAAAGCAAATTGTCTAAAATTGCCCCATGGCCTATTTATAATTTTCATAATTTTAAAAACATCATTATTGTTGAGGTCAAAACAACAAAAATAAATCCAGTTGTTTGAATATCTGGGCTTGGTGCAAAAAAATTTTTATTAGCAGAAGATATTATTGTAATGTTTTTTTTTGCATTTTCAATAATAAGTTCTTTGTTTGCAGACACATTTAAAATTAATTGTCCTTCTCCCTCTACACCGCCATATTGAATAAAACTAATTGTCTGCGATTTTCCAGGGGCAATAGTTACATAAAGGTCTGTCCTGTTTAAATCACTTCTGTGTCCGTCAAACCATCCAAAATTTGTTAAAGGAATTTTTTGAGAGTCAGTACTGTGCCTTATTTGAAGATGATAAACAACATTATATGAATATAGATTATTTAAAAAAACAGGGATTATTTTTTCTTCACTCAAACGAATCGTAATATCGCTTTCATCAAAAATTCCAAGTTCTCCAACATCTCTTTTGAATTCTACTTGTTTTGAACTCTTAAGATCAACGGCATCAGTGCATTCAACAGAAACATCGTATGTTCCGGTTTCTTTAAAATTTAATGTTTTTTGCCATATATGATTGTCTAATAGAGATTGCCCCAAAACACCAAAATTAGCTCCATTAATTGAATAATTGCAATTCTTAACTTGCTCATTTGTATGCACTCTTATATCAATATTTGGCTCAATATAAGTAATTGGCTTTGGCGACAGAATTGTAATTTCCGGTGGCGTAGTATCAGCTACTAAATATGCACAGACAGCATATCCTTCTCCTGGATGAGATGGAATTTCATTCTTATATAATAAAGATCTACTTTTATTTGCTAAAACAAATAATTTTGTATGATTTTCTCCGCATTTTGGACCTGTTAAATTAATATATGATTTTACTTGTTCTGTTTTTTTTGGAGGAATGCATATTGTATATGGGCGAAAAAAATCATTTATTGTTCCTGTAAGCGTTGATCCACCTGTACCTATTGGATTATTTTTTCCCATTGATATATTTATTTTTCCCCTGTCGCAAGTACCATCTGATTCTATATAAATATAAGGATAATTGCAATGCTCCTGAGATTTTTCATTGCAAAATAATGGCTTTTTCCAATAGTCCTCCATAGCAATAATCCCATAGTTTTCTTTTTTATAATTTTCAACAAGATATGACTCATTACAGCATAAAGAATAATTCATAGTTGAATTAAATTTAAATATTGCTGAACGATTTTCTCTTTCAAAAGATACAATTCCAACATATCCCTTGCTTTCACAATCATATGTTTTATTAAACCATTTACAATCAATTGGCTCTTCTGTTGCTCCAAAAACCGGGCTTGATAAAACAATTGATAAAATTAATAAATAAAGTATTTTTTTCATATAATGTATTTGCAATTAAACTTTAAAATATTTATTATTTACAAAAATTGGTAAAATGCAAAATACAACAAAAACAATTGATTGCCACTGCCATATTCAGGATGAAAAATACAAAAATAATTTTTGCAAATTTGCAGAGGAATTAAAGCAAAAGTGCTTGTTTGTAATTGTTTCTGGAGCAAATAAAAAATGGAATCGCGAGGCAATTGAATTGTCAAAAAAATATCCAAAATTGATTTATTCAACCATAGGAATACATCCAATTGATGCAACTAAAATGACAGAAAATGATTTTGAAGATGAATTGAAATTTATTCAAAACAATAAAAAAAACATTGTTGGGATTGGAGAAATTGGCCTTGATTATCACTGGGAAAAAGATAAAAAAATTCAGGAACTGCAAAAAAGACGATTTGAACAATTGCTTTGTCTTGCAATAAAAATTAAAAAACCAGTTGTAATACATTCATGGGATGCAGAAGAAGATGCAATAAATATATTGAAAAAATACAATTTAAAAAATACAATTAAACACTGCTTTTCAGGAAAAAGAGTAGAAATGCAAAAAGCAATATCTCTTGGATATTATATTAGTTTTTCAACAAATGTTTTGTTTTCCAAGCAATTGAGGAAATTAGCCAAGAATTGCCCGATTGAAAATATGCTGATAGAGACAGATGCCCCTTATATGGACCCAAACCATACTGGCAAAAATATGCCGTGGAATACTTATTTGTCAATTAAAAAAATAGCAGAATTTAAAAAATTAAGTCCGGAATTTTTGTTAAATAAAATTATTGAAAATGCCAAAAAAATATTTTTTTAAAAAATAGCAAAAAATATAAATTCATATGGCGATTTTATTTAGAATAATACTTATATTTGTCTTAATGATTTTATAGGCGTTCAAATTTAGTTATAAATCTGTTTTAGATAGAATCAAAATAGAAATTATTATTTTTGGACAATTTTTAGAGGATTATTAGTTTTTATAATTGCACTACTTTTCACTGATTGAAAATTCTTGCATCTTGTTTATACTATAGATTAAATTATAATGGTTTAGTGTTGTGCAACAGCACCTAAATTAACTTCTTTATTTTAACTTTTGTAAAGCAAAATCTTTTTTTATTAATGAATAATACAAAAAAGAATCATTATATTTAGTAGTATTAAAATCTAAGTTTAAAAAGATTTTGAGCAGTGATTTTAAAAAAATATTTTTCTTGTTTATTTTATGAATATAATAATAACCGGCGGTTGCGGTTTTATTGGCTCAAATCTTGTCAGAAAATTGTCAAAAAATAAAACTAATAATATTGTTGTAATTGATAATTTGAGTTCTGGAAAATTGGATTTCATAAAAGAAGAATTAAAATTGCCAAATGTAAATTTTATAAAAAAGGACTTATTGAAAGACGATTTAGACGAATGTTTTTGCAAAGCAAAACAAATATGGCATCTGGCAGCAAATCCTGATGTAAAATCCAGTACAATAAAAAGAAAGGATGTCTTTGAGCAAAATGTAATTGTGACAAATAATGTTTTAGAGCAGGCAAAAAAACAAAAAATAGAAAAATTTATTTTTGCATCTACTTCAACTATTTATGGAATTGCAAAACAAATGCCAACAAAAGAAGATTATGGACCATTAAAGCCGATTTCAATTTACGGTGCAACAAAATTATGCTCCGAAGCAATGATTTGTGCATATAGTTCTTTGTATTCATTTAGGTCATTTATTTTTAGGTTTGCAAATGTTGTGGGGCTAAATTCAACACATGGGGTAATTTATGATTTTGTAACTAAATTAAAAAAAAATCCAAAAGAGCTGGAAATTTTAGGCGATGGAAATCAAATTAAGTCATATATTTATTGCGATGATTGCATAGATGCAATGATTTTGGGTGTTAAAAAAGCAAACAATAATGTAAATATATTTAATATCGGGACAGAAAATTGGACTCAAACAAGAAAAATAGCAGATATTATTTCTAGTTTAATGAATTTAAAGCCAAAATATATTTATGCCGGCGGAAAACAAGGATGGGCAGGAGATGTGCCAAAAATGATGTTGGATATATCAAAATTAAAAAAACTCAGATGGATACCAAAATATAGCAGTGATGATGCGGTAAAGATTGCGACTGAGAAATTGATTAAAGATTGTTGAATATTTTTGTGTATTTTTCCTTTGCTTTTCCCCAAGAATATTTTTCTTTTGCTTTATTTAAAGCATTTTTGCCCAATTGCTCTCTTAAATGCTTATCTTTAACCAATATTTCTATTTTCTTCTTTAATTGACTTGAATTTTTTGGAGCAACAACCAGCCCATCTTTTTTGTCTTCTATTGGAAGCCCAATATTTGTTACAATGCAAGCACAATTGCTTGCCATTGCCTCAAGCAATGCAATCGGAAGTCCCTCAGAGATGGACGGAAGCACAAAAATGTTGCTTGTTTGGAGTATTCCTAAAGTTTCTTTTCTTGATTTCTGACCACAAAATATAATTATATTATTTAATTTTTTTTGTTTTGTTAATTCTTCTAATTTTTTTCTATCTGGACCATCGCCTACTATTAAGAGTTTTATTTTGTTTTTTATATTTTGATCTAATAAATCTATTGCATTAATAAGATAATTTACACCTTTCACTTCTGCCAATCTTCCGACAAAACAAAGCACAATTTTATTTATTAATTTATATTTTTCCTTTATTTTTTTTGTTTCATTTTTACCTTGTTT
>NJDR01000006.1 GCA_002254415.1 Candidatus Aenigmarchaeota archaeon ex4484_52 | reverse complement strand
TTAAGTGGTTAAATCGTAACTATAATTATATAATGTTCAATAGTTTCATAAATTAATGTATAAAAAAACATATTATTTTATAATTGTTACTTATATTAATTTTCTAATATTTATAAATATCAAATATGGTTTCCAATAAAGATAATGAAGATAAAGAAAGAGACGAGAATGTAATTAGTCCAGAAGATGCTCAAAATCTTGAATCAAAGGAAAAAAAGATAAAAACAGGTATTTTGGATAAGATAAAAAAATACATCCCGTCTCCAAAAAAACAGGAAATGCAAATTACGAGTGAAGATGCTCTTGGTAATGATTCTAAAGAAGATGATTCTGAAAATAAAAAAATTGAATCTGAAATTAAGAAAATATCACAGGAAATAGAAACTGAAAAAATAGAAACTGAAAAAATAGATGCAAAGTTGGACAGCGAAAAAGAAATGCGTTCTGGTTTAAGCGAACAAATTAGTGAATTATCAGAAAAAATCGGTGAATTAAGGTCAATGATTTTAGACAGGGAAAAATCATTCAATGAAATAGAAACACGATATACTGAAATGAAATTAATAATAGAGACGATTGAACCCAAAAGGATAAAAAACAATTTTAATAAATTAGACAAGAGAATGAGAGAAATGTCAAGCATCGTGGAAAAAAACACTTTGATTTTGGAAAAGCAATCTAAAAGTATGAGCAAGTTTAGAGAGCAAATGGATAAAATAAAAAGTTTTGATAATGTTGTCGATGTATTTAAAGAAATTTCAAAAAAAGCAGAGAAAATAAGAGAAAGGGAAAATTACATAGATCAAACTGCATCAAAATTAGAATCAATGTTTTTTGAATTTGAAAAAAATCTTGTTAAGATAGATGAACTGGAAAATAAAATGGATTCTCTTGATGAAGTTGGAAAAGAATTAATGTTGTCTACAGCCACTGTAGAAGAAAATCAAAGAAATTTTTTAGAAAAAAAAGAAAAACAAAATATTCAACAGGAAATATTAAAGGAAGTGCAAACAAGACTGTCAAAGGAAAAAGATATTAGTGATAAAATAAATACTGATGTAATAAATAAATTAAATGACTTTGAAAATATGAAGGACAAAATGATTAATCAAATCAATACAACATTAAATCAAAAACAAAAAGAATTGGAAAAATACAATAAATCTAAAATAGACCAAATAAATACAGAAATAAAAAAAATCAATTCTATGCTTGAAATACCCTCGTTTCAATTATTTTTAAAAAACATTGAAGATAAAAAAACCATTGACGAGATAATAGAAGAAAACAAAAAAGAGATGAAAACTTATATTGATGAAAAAATACGCGAATTTCAGAGGCAACAAAGTATATTGAAAAATACTATTTTGAAATATGTTGAAAATGAAATAAATTACAAAATCATAAATAAAGTTAATCAAACATTAGATCAAAAACAAAAAGAATTAGAAGAATTTAACAAAATGCAAATACCATCATTTCAAATAATAAACAATAATAATGGTCAAAAAAAAATGCTTGACGAATTAAATACAATTCCAATGGAGACAATAGAAAAACCCACAGAATTAATATTAAAACAACGTGAAGAGAGAATAAATAACTATCTACAAAAACATGGATTTAATATTGAAGAATAAGGAATCTAATACAGATTGTAAGAAAAATATACAAAAAATCTATAAATGCTCGTGTTGTGGGTATTTATGGAAAGTTCCTTATGGCAAAGAACCAGTTTATTGCCCAAAATGTTATAGATCGGATATTTCTGAAATCAAAAAAAAATCTTTATTTGAAAAATTAAAAGATTTTGAAAAAAGAAAAATTAAAGAAATTGAGCATCTATTTTAGCCAATCCACATAACCAATTTTAAATTTCGGTAATTATAGCATAAAACATATATCCCATAATCGTGCTTTATTTCTATTGTTTGTTTAATTACAAAAGGAATGAAAACTTTGATTAATAAAATTATTATAATTAATATAATTATTGCTTTGATTATTTTTTTTGTAGGTCATTTAATTCAAGCTCATCTATATATTTTTTATTGCCGTATATAAATTATTAATTTTTTCTAGCATTATTATGATTTCCAGACGCTGTTTATACTTATTTTTTATTATGTAAAAAACTTTTAAATAATACCATCCTTTCCCAAACTCAAAAATCATCTCAATCAAGTGCCCATCCCTGTTGACGAATTGCTCTCTCTGCTCACAATTCCAATTTATTTTGAATATGCTTGTTATTTATTTTATCTGTATTTTCAATAGCAAATTTTGTCAATATTCTGTCCTGCTGTAAATTTCCCTGTTATTTTCTTATATGGTTTTAAATAATTATTATCTTCAAAATCAATTCCTGACACTCAAAATATTGAGAAAAATATCCAAAATAGCACAATATCCAATATTCAAAGCACAGGTTTGAAAATATTAGCTCAATATTATTTTTTTTGCTTTTTTTACTGCTTGTTGAATTTGTTGCTCTGTGTTGTTGTCTCTGTCAAAAACACAATATATTT
The DNA here is from genome assembly GCA_002254415.1 of Candidatus Aenigmarchaeota archaeon ex4484_52. Taxonomy (GTDB): domain Archaea; phylum EX4484-52; class EX4484-52; order EX4484-52; family EX4484-52; genus EX4484-52. Next base: position 13,380 of record NJDR01000006.1, on the reverse strand, counting down.
TATCTCTTCATAAATCTCTCGCATTATTTTTTATAAAATGAAATGTATGTCCTTCGCAAAAAATCAGATTGTATTTATGATTTTTTTTATTTTTTCTTGTCATATTAATCAAAAAAAAGTTTCATCAATAAAAGGAAGTCCGCCAACTCTGCCGTTCAGGTAATCCTGCCGAATGTTGTAATCGGACAAAGAATATAATTCTGTGCCTTTGTTCTGATTTTTGAAAGTAAAATAAATCTGGTCTTCTGAACAATTCATTATCAAGTAAATTAGTGTTATATGTTGTAAAAATTAATTGCGCATTATGTTTGTTATTTGAAGAATTGAATAATTTTATTATTAATTTTGCAATTTCAGGATGCAGACCTGACTCTATTTCATCAACAATTTCTAAAATATCCAGAACTGGACCCAGCAGTGCAATTATTTTTTTCGTCCTTTCTGATTGTCTAATTTGAAAATAATTATCTTTTTGCTAAATAATTTACTCTGTAAAGAGCACGATTGTCTCTAATCCTTATCCTAAAATACTATGCTCTCTTACATTTCAAAACTTATAAATCCAAATTTTTTTCTTCCATGCAGGATATAAGTTTTCTTTCTTTTTCATTTTGCCAACTCTCTTTAAGCAATTTTTTTTCTTCATCCAAAAAAATTCTTTGTGGCATATTTTTTTTATATCTGATAGCTCTATTTTAATTGTATTCAACTCATCCATTATTTGTTTTGTCGCTATTTTAGATTTCCTACAAATTGTTTCTGTTATATTAATATAATTGTGAAATTTAATACTTTATTTTGACTGCCGAAGGCGGTTTCACATCCCCAAATAAATATCCTGATTTCCAACTTTTATTCCACCATAGGAGCGAGTATAATTCCTGAACCATCTGTTTTTGTCATCTTCAATTACATCTCTGTAGATACCATCTGCAATCTTTTGAAAATCGAATTTTTTAAAATAAGTGTAATTGTGCCATGAATTCATTTTACCCCAGACAATTTTTGTATCTTTAATTTTTCTTTTCCAGTCATCATCTACATAAATATAAACCAAAATTGTTCCATTGTCCAGAAAGTTATAAAACATAAAGCCCTCAATCACATCGTCATTTGGATTCATATTTGGACCAATATTTATATTTACTTGCGTGCCATTTATTATATATTCTGTATTTGTAGAAAAACCACCAACACCCAAAGAACCAGGCCCATAAGCATAATTATTTGCACCTATTTTTATTCCATTAATTTCGTAGACAATATTATTTGTAAGATAATCTCCGTCTCTTATTTGTATTGTTTTTGGAGATATTTTTGTAATAGGAATTGTACTTGTTTTGTCCCTGTATTGAATTATTGCAGAATTATTAAATATTATTTTTTTATCATAATCGTGCTTTATTTCTATTGTTTGTTTAATTACAAAAGGAATGAAAATTTTGATTAATAAAATTATTATAATTAATATGATTATTGCTTTGATTATTTTTTTTTGCAAATCATTTAAGTCCAAGTCATCTATGTATTTTTTTATTTTTTCAAGCATATTAAATTCTACTACTCCAGCCGCCGTTTGGCCAATATTTATTATTTTCTTTATAATACATTAAAGTCCCGCCAATAATTCCAAGGCCTCCAGATATAGCATTTCCCACGAAAGGTATGAATGAAGAACCAATTTCAAGAGCAATAAGAGTTGCTTGAAATCTATTTCCATGTCCTTTTGAAAAACAAAAATTAGTGCTTTCACCATAGGGGTTAAATTTATCTCCTCTAATATCCAAAGCAGATACTGTTATTATTTTGGCTGTGGTAGTTACAGTCTCTCCAGGCAGAGGTGCTTTATCCATGTGATTTTTCCAATCTTCATCATCAGATATATAACAAACCTTTGCTGCCGGATCTCCTGTGGTTAAATTAGATTCAAATGGTTTTGATATATTTATAGTAAAATCCGGATAACATTCAAATGGTTCTCCAGTAACAACATCAAAATCATGCTGATAAATTTCTATTGTTTCAAATGGAAATGTGTATTTACCAGGAAATAGTCCGCATTGATCCTGACCATCACAAACTTGGTCTGAAGTGTTATCACAATCAAAATTCCATGTACCACCACTAGCAGTAGTACCTTTCTCACCATAAATTTCGTTAAGTGTAGCATCTATACAAAATAGAGGAGGAGGACACATTTGATCCCAATCTGGATCTTTGCAACAAAATTCTTTGCCATAATAAGAATTAGTTTTTCCAATACTTTTACACGATTTTGTTGTCTTGCTCACATTTAAATCAGCATGGCATGGACTTGCAAAATAAAGACGCGATGGATCTTGATTCCATTGAAAAAACCAATCTTTAACTCCAGGCCACCAAGAAGTTTCTGGTGATATAAATGTCCTGTCAATTTCAACAAGATATTTTAATGTCTCATCTGCAAGCACAATTGGGGTAAAAGCTCTTGCCCATACACCAGATTTTAAAAAAAATAAATGATTTATTTTTGTATTTTTTTTTTCATTTTTTTTCTTAATTTCTTCTTCTAACTGCATATGATATGTCATAGAAATAGCCAATGCAGCATAAAAAGCAGGTCTTTTATTATATGCCTTAATATGTATGCTATTTTGGTTTACATTACAACCAAGTGATGAAGTAACAATTCCTGCTGGTATTAATGCACTTTGTATTTTTTCAAGTGCATCTTTGTCTTTTCCTGAAAGTTCATCTTCAATTGAACCCTCATCAGTTACTGAGCCAGCCAGTATAAGTGCATTTGCTATTGCTCCGCTTTCAAGCATATTGCATACTGCTTTTGGTGATCGTTTTCTAAATTCTTTTAGTGCTCTTATTGTTCCGAGTGTAGACATGCTTCCGAGCTTTTTTATTCCAGGTATAATCATATCTTTTATAGAAGGAAATATTAGTGATTTAAAAAATTTTTTTCTTAAATCTAGTGCTGGTGCTCTTATTATGTTATCAATATAATTATCAAAGTCCACATCGCTCTTTTTCATCTTACTCAAAATAGCTTTTAATTCAGTATCATCATCAAGAACTTTTGTTGTACTGCCAGGCACATTTTTCATTTTTAAAAATCCATCACCTCCTAACTCATAAAACTCATCATTTAAAAATTTATTATCATTCTTAAATAAAATCTTTTTTGCTTTTCTTAAATGTTTAAAATCAGCATCCCATTCTTTTAATATATTGAAAATTTTAGAGTTAGCAAGTTTTTCAAGAGTTATACTATAAATTCCTATTTTTATTGAATCACGAGTTTTTTGTAATTTAGTTGCTGTTTTAAATAATAATCCTCCCACTTCTTTAGATACTTCCAAAGATTCTTTTATTTTATTTGCGAATTTTCCAAGTCCAAAAGGAATTACTGCAGATGCAACTTCAATAGATATTGCTGCAAGCAATGAACCAGTTGGCTGTGCTGTCCAACAAGCATCTTCACCAGTTGGAAACCCTTCAAAATAAGTAATAAATTCAGGATCCCCTACGCTAAAGACCCAGTCAGCAACAATGCCGATTTCCTGTGGAAGATAAAAATTCTCTACTTGGCAATGAGATCCATAAGTACAATCAACTATAACTGTGTGCCCTTCTTCGTCTTCTTCGCTATAAACAAAGGTTGCTTTATCAAACCCGCCCTGATCTATCTCAACTGCAATATTTGGAAAAGGGCCAGCACAATTATTGATTTTACTCATATCTCCACCACCTGCCCCTGCCATAAAATCAATAGAACAGGCAAGTGCCTGAACAGAAGTAAATGCAATGCCATTATTTCTTTGGCTACCAAAAAGAAGTTCTAAAAGAGGATTAATAATATTTTCCACAAAGCTATTTAAAACATCCTGAACAGATAACTCAAAATATGAGGCCAATGCTAATGTAATTAAACCAGCAGCAATTATTACAAGTATATTAATTGGAGTTACAGACATTAAAAATCACAATATTTATTTATAAAATAAACTTTAAAACTTTGCACTCATTGTAAGAAATTAACTTCTTGAGAGTTTAACTTTTGCTTCATAGCAAAGTTTTTTATATCTACCCAAACCATTTTGTAAGTGTTGTTATTTTTTCTTTTTCAAAATTTTTCAGGCTATTTTCAATTCTTTCAAATGAAAAATCATATTGATTGCACAAGACATTAATTATTTTTTTTGCATCAAATTTTTCTGCATCAAGATTGTAATTATTTGTTATTGGCGGGTTTTTAAAAAAATCAAATAATATTTTGTAGTCAATTTCAAATTCCCATTTGTATTGTGTTTTTGAAAATATTTCATCCAATGTTTGGTATTTTTTCACAAGTGCAAGAGATTTTTTAGCACCAAGGCCATTGACGCCTTTTGGATTAAAATCAGTGCCGCTCAATATCGCAATATTTATTAAATCATCTTGTGATATTGAAAATTTTTCAAGATTTTTTTTTAAGTAAATAATTTCTGGATGTATTTTAATTCCAAACATAGAACTTGCATTTAGGTTTCTAACCAATATAGGGCATCCAAAAACAAGAGCATCATAGTCCTGTGAGCAGCAATAAAATCCATGTTTTTTTGCAATGTAGGATGCCTGTGCCTCTCCCTCAGATGGTGCCTGAACGCAACAAATTCCCATTGATTTTAAAAGAATTTTTGCATCCTCAATCATATCATTAGATAGAAAACTTGATATTTTTGCATATTTTATTGCTAAATCTAAATTTCCTTTTTTCTTTTCTTCCTGCCAGTGTTCATAGGCATTCTGTCTTTTCTCTCTTCTTTGTTGCTGTGTTTTTTGTTTTAGTGTAGGTGCAACACCATCAAAGACATAAATTAATTTTATATCCTGTTTTAGGATTTTTAGATTTCTCCAAAACAAGCCAGCCAAATGCGAAGTTACCCTGCCTTTTTTATCTTTCAATAATTCGCCGTCCTGTCCTCTTATTGAAGAGAGCATTTGATACATTGTATTGAATGCATCAACGCAAAGTGTTTTGCCTGCTAAAGTAGATGGATTTAATTCTTGTTTTTCTATAATTGAACTTAATTTTACACCCATAAAAAATCAAAATAAAAACACTTATATATTTATTGTCAATAAATAGTTTAACTAAGAATATATTAATAATATGGGTATTTTTGAAAAAATAAAAAGAATAATTTCAAAAAAAACTCAAAACAACGAAGCAAAAATGCATTATAATGATATGCCAAATGAGTTAAAACAGGACTTTGCATTCAAGAATAAGCCAAAGCAAGAAAATCCACTTGTTTTTGAGCAAAACAATCAACAATATCCACAACAACAATTCGCCCCTCAGAAAAACACACAACAGCAAAACAATAATTTCAGCAGGCAGGATAATTTTCAAAATCAAAATTATCAAAATTTAAATAATGTCAATGCAGAACAAGTGCCATTTGAAGAACCAGCCCCTCTTTCAATAGGACCAAAAGACAATTCTCCTGAAATGGAAAAACTGGATTCTGTAATGATTGAATTGAGAACTATCAAAGCACAAAATGTGCAGGTTTTAAGCGAATTGCGGCTTTTGCAGGACAGGTTAAGGCGTATTTATTAATATTTTAATATGAAAATAAAGGCAAGTTTATTTGTGTTTTTAGTTTGTTTAATAGTGTTTGTAGAGTTTGGTTTTTGTGAACAAGAAGAAAAATTTTTAGTGTCAAATTCATTTGTTTTTCCTCAATTAGTTACAGAAAATGGAAAAATAATGGTAATGGCATTTATTAAAACAAGTTCTACTCTTGCAAATTATTGTGATTTGACAAAAGAGCATAGTTTTTATTGTATATATAATTACACTACTGCAGAACTAAAAAAAAACCTGACTGAAATGGAATTTGTATATCCAAATCCAACTAAAGATCCTTTATATAAACCATATAGCGTAGAAATTGATGCAGAAGGAGATGGAAATATTACTTTTTTTGTAAATTGCTTTGATAGGTCTCTTACGGCAATATTAGAAAATAAGACATTTGAAATAAAAACAGGAAATCTTAAATTTACATATGATGAAGAGGAATTTCTTTTTAAAAATAAAATTAAAGAAAATATAACTCTTTATCCATATAGTTCTATTATTCAAAAGGATTCATATGATAATCAATTAACTTATAGTATTTATAATTTATATACAAATAGTGCTATTGAAAATAAAATATTTCAAAAACAATTATATGTCTTGTATGATAAGCAAGAAAATAATTTTACTTATGAAGCAGAATATCCAATTGGATATATCGTATTTGTTGGAGACAATGAAACAGATCTCGGTGGGAGATTTTTAAAATATGCTGCAATACCTTTTTTTTTTAATCTAAGTGTTTCAAAAAATAATTTAATTAGAGGAGAAAAAACCACTATATCTGCTGATGTAGAAAATTATTATGGTGATTTTTTAGGAGATATTAACGGAAATATAATATTTAATGGTGCAACAAAAGGCTCTTTTATTCTTGAAAAAAAAAATAAGTATGCCCTTAATTACTCGCCGAAATATGGTGCGGGAATTTATAATTTTACTACTTTTGTTGAGAGTGATTTAGGCAATTCATTTATATATTCTCATCCGCAAAAAACAATATCTTTTAAAGTAGTGAATAAAGAATACAAAGTTGATATTACAATAGGTAAGACAAGATATTTAGAGGGAGATACATTGTATTTAAATGCAACGCTTTTAGATAAATCCAAAAAAATTGACAGTCAAAAGGCAGAAGTAAAAATAAAATCAGAGTCCTCTATTTGCACGCATTTAATCGGCAAAAGCAAATTTGGAAAAACATGGCTATTTTCAATTCCTCTTGATTTTAATACATCAAAATATAAAAATCCTTATGAAATTGAAGTTATTCTTTTCTCAAATGATGGCAGAAAATACAGCAAAAACAAAGCAATAACAATAACAAGCATAAATCCTACAAAATTCTCTTTGTCGCCATCAATACTTGAATTTATATTTGACGGAGAAAGACAAAAAAAAACAATAAAAATTTCAAATACAGGAGCAAAAGATATTTCGCAAATAAATGCAAGTGCATCAGAAAAAATAAAACACATAGTCTCTTTTCATCCAAGGTCATTTTCATTGAATAAAACAAAATCAAAAAACATTAGTGTTTATATTAATCCATCAAATTTATCCAAATACACAAAAATTCATGAGTATATTTATTTTAAAGCAATCGGCTATGAAAAAAGAGCCATTATTGAAATAAATATAAATTTGAATTATTCTGCACAATTAAGTGATGACAATAAAACAATTGAAGTGCTGACAAAAGATAAGCCAGTAGTTATTTTGGAAATTGAAAATACTGGAAAAGCAATATTGAATAATTTTTCTTATTCAATTACCGGGGATGAATTAAACAAGATTTTTACCAATGCGACAATTCCAAAAAATATTTCTGCTGGTGGAAAAAAGCATTTTTATTTTTATTTTAATAAAACAGAAGAAAAAACAATCAACGGCTTAATAAAAATAATTTCAAATAATATTGCAAATACAGCAAAAATTAAAATAATTGCAATTAAAGATTTTTCAAGATCTATTAGTGAATTAAAATTACAGCAATCTGATATTGGAAAAAAAATTGAAGACATAACTGATGAAGATTTAAAAGATGAATTAATAGATAATTTGACAATATTGCAGACAAAAATAACTGAACTGGCAAGTGATTACAGCAATAAACATTATCTGCGTGCTAAGAGTAAAATTGACAGAATAGAAGAAGAACTGAATTTATTTGAAGACAAAGTTGATGAAGAATTAGAAAAACAAAAATCAACACCTCCTTCACCACCTTCAATTTCATATTGCGGCGATGGAACATGTGATGCTGATGAAAATGAGACAAGTTGCATTGCTGATTGTTTTGAAATAAAATCATATTGCGGCGATGGAACATGTGATGCTGATGAAGATGAATTTAAATGTGCTGAAGATTGCAAAACAAGTTCTGATAATCCAATTGATGAAACCCCAAAACCAAAAAACAAATCCATTAAAATAATTATTGCTGTAATTGCATTAATAATTATTATTTTAATTGCAGTAACATCTATTGTGCCAGATTCTTATGAAGAAGGAGAGAAAGAAAATGAAGCCAAATAATAATACAAAAAAATATATTGAAGACCTTGTCAAAAAAATAAACAAAACACTTTTGAGTGTAAAAGATAAAGAAATAGACAATTTTATTGATGCAATTCTAAATGCAAAAAATGTTTTTATTTATGGAGTTGGGCGAAGTGGCCTTGTTGCAAAAAGTTTTGCAACACGCCTTTCTCATCTAAATATAAATGTATATATGATAGGGGACACAATTAACAGACCTGTTGAAAAGACCGATTTATTTATTGCAATTTCCGGCTCTGGAAATACAAAAAGCGTTGTTGTTGCCTGCAATACCGCAAAAAAAATAGGATGCGAAATTTCAATTATTACTGCCAACAAAGAGTCAAAATTATATGAAATAGCAGATAATTCAATTTTAATCAATACAAAAACAAAAGATGACGATAAACTAAGAGAATATATTACCAACCAGTTAATTGGAAATGAAGAAATAATTTCGCCGATGGGAACAATTTTTGAAATATCCTGTTTTGTTTTGCTTGATGCAATAATAGAGGACTTAATTTTGCTTACAAAAAACACAGAACAATCAATGAAGCAAAGGCATGCCAATATTGAATAAAAAACTTTTGCTAAATCAAAAGTTAAAATAAAATATTAATTTGTGGTTAAAATGAAAAATACAATAGCAATAATAAGCTCTGTCAAAGATAGCGAATTTGTAAAAGAAATAGAAATTGCCTTGAAAAAATACAATGCAAAATATGGAATAAATATTGCATCTGCTCACAAAACACCAAATCTTTTAGAAATAATTAATAAATATGATAATGAATTTGACAATGTTGTCTATATCAATGTTGCAGGGCTTTCAAATAGAATTAGCAGAGTTGTTGCTTCCAATACAAAAAACCCGACAATTGCATGCCATAATTTAAATGAACAAAATTATTTAATTGATATTTACTCAACCCTGAGAATGCCGTCAAATACATATTCAATGTGTGTTTTAAATCCAAAAAATACTGCCTTGGCTGCTCTAAAAATTCTTGGATTTATAGATAAAAAATTAAAAGAAAAATTATAATCATAAAGTCATAATTATGCAAAACAGTAAAAAATATCTCGTAACTTCAGCATTGCCATATATCAATAATATTCCTCATTTGGGAAATTTTATTCCCTTGTTGAGATCAGATATTTTTGTGCGGATATTAAAACTGCAAGGAAGAGATGTTTTATATATTTGCGGCACAGATGAGTCAGGCACACGAACAGAAATTGAGGCACAAAAGCAAAATCTAAGTGAAGAAGAATATTGCAAAATAATGCACAAAAAATTCAAGGAAATCATTGATTGGTTTGATATTGATGTAGATTTTTTTGGAAGAACAAGTTCTCAATCAAATCATCAATTAACAAAAGAGATTTTTTTGGATTTGTACAAACAAGGATTTATTTTTGAAAAACAATTACAAATACTTTATTGTCCAAATTGCAGGCGATATCTTCCTGACTCTTATGTTTCTGGAATATGCCCTTTTTGCAAAAGCAAAGATGCAAAAGGCGATCAGTGCGATAAATGTTCAAAATTTATTCATCCAACAGAATTAATAAATCCAAAATGCAAAATCTGTGGTTCAAAGCCAATTATAAAAAAAGACAAGCATTTGTTTTTGGACCTGCCAAAATTTAGCAAAAAATTAGAAAAATATATAAATGAAAATAAAAATTTCAAGGCAATAGAGAGAAATCTGCCTTTGGCGTGGATAAAAAAAGGACTTGAGCCAAGATGCATTAGCAGAAATCTAAAATGGGGAATTAAAATTCCATTGTCTGGCTATGAAAACAAGGTCTTTTATGTATGGTTTGATGCACCTATCGGTTATATTGCTGCAACAAAGGATTTTTGCGATAAAAACGATTTGGATTATAAAGATTACTGGCAAAACAAAAATACAGATATTATTCATTTTATGGGAAAGGACAATGTTCCGTTCCACACAATTATTTGGCCAGCAGAATTGATGGCAAACAAAAAATATAATTTGCCTTCGCGTATTTATTCAAATGAATTCCTGAATTTTGAAGGTGGCAAATTCTCCAAGTCCTTAAATAAAGGCATATTCTGTAATGACAAAATAATAAAAAAATATTACCCAGATATTTGGCGCTTTTATTTGTCATCAATATTACCAGAGTCAAAAGACAGCGATTTTGAATGGAATGATTTAAAAGAGAAAATAAATAATTCATTAATTGCAAATTATGGCAACTTTGAATACCGTATTATGTCTGTTGCAAACAAATTTGGAGAAATAAAGCCAATATCTTTTGATAAATTAACAAATAATGAGAAAAAAATAATTGACAAAATCCAGATTATAATAAATGATTATTTTAAATGCGCGTGGAATGGCAATTTAAAAGATGCCTTAAATTCTGCTCTTTCAATCAGCGATATTGGAAATAAATATTTTCAGAAAAACAAAGCATGGGAATTGATAAACTCCGATGACAAGAAAAATAAATTAGAGCATATTTTGTTTTTTAGTTTTGTTATTTTATTGAATTGCACGATTTTGTTGCATCCGTTTATCCCAAAAAAAACAAAACAAATTTTAAGTATATTTATTGATGACTTTAAAATAAACAAGTCAATGAAAGAACGAAAAATATTGATGATAAACAATAATATTAATGCAAAAAAAACAAAACCACTTTTTAAAAAAATTGAATAAATTAAATTTATGAACTTAGATCCAATATTTGTTGTTTTATTAAAAGCACTGATTATTTGTTTTTTTCTAATGCTTTTTAGAATAATTGGAAAAAGAACAGCAAGTGTTTTTATTGTTGGTGTTTTGGGATTGTTTTATTTAAAACCAGATATTTATATTGCAGAGACATTACTTAAAAATATATTGTTGTTGTATTTTGCCTATGTGTTTGTTTATTCTATTTTTCGAGGGAAATTGAAAAATCAAATAAAGCAAACAAAATCATATTTTGTATTTTTTCTTGCAATGGTTTTTTACAATTCTGTTCTTATGATTTTGCTGAAAAACCAACAGGTATCATTTGTTTTATCAGCTGTTTTTTTCTTTTTCATTGAAATTATTCTGCATCGTTTTGGAAAAAACAAAACAATCGTATTTTTAGGAAAAAACAAAATTTTATTTTATATCATTCTGGATGCATATTTTATTTTTATTAATTATTCCACTGCTTCATTAACTAATTCCTTTATTTTATTATTTGCTTATTTTGGATTTAATATTATCACATCGGCGTTTGTTGTTGCATGCCCAACAAATGAATTAATGCAGGGAAATATGCCAGCAGAATTTGTGATAAAGGAAAAAATCAAATTAAAAAAGCAAAACATTCCTATGTTTGTAAATTCATTTTTTCGCCAAAAAATAATGAATTCTTATTTTGATAAAAAAGAAATTATATCTCCTTTAAGGCCATTGACAAAAAAAGATATTGAAAAATTAAAAGCAGGCAATATTGAATTCCTGAAAATTCAAAAAACAATAAATTTATTTATTTTTGTTGTATTGGGAATTATTTTTGAGTTATTGTTTTTACTATAATTTTGCTATAAGTTTAAAAATACAAAATATAAGAAATATCAAATGAAACAAGTAATTGTTGTTCGCACAGATTTAAAAATGAAAAAAGGAAAAATTGCATCACAGGCAGCTCATGCAAGTATAAGTGCTTATGAAAAAACTGCTTTTTTGAAAAAAAAATTATGGATGTCCATGGGTCAAAAAAAAATAGTGCTAAAAACAAATTATCTTGAAATATTGATTGATATTGAAAAAAAAGCAAAAAAAGCAAAAATTGCATCTTCAATTATAAGAGATGCCGGATTAACACAAATTGAGCCAAATACAATTACAGCTATTGGAATTGGCCCAGATGAAGATAAAAAAATTGATTTAATTATTCCAAAAGAGTTAAAATTATTGTAATTTAAAATATTGTATGATACCAAAAATAAAGAGAGAAATTTCATTTTCAAAATTTTTAATTGCATTTACGCTAACTTTATGTATTTTTTTAATAGGAGTTATTATCGGCAATTATATGATTTCTTATAAACTTGACAAATACAATACTTATGAACAAGACCTGAAAATTGATTTAATGTCATCTGAAATAGAGAATAGCTTAATAGCAGAGACAGGATGCAATATAACAAATAAATTGCCTCTTACACGATCATTATATGATTTATCTGAAAAACTTAGTTATCTTGAAAATAGATTTGGATGGGATGACAAAAATGTATTGAAAATGAAGGAATATTATTCGCTCATTGAATTAAAACACTGGATGTATATAAACAACTTAAATAAAAAATGCAATTATAATTATACAACTATACTTTATTTCTACTCAAATGAAGGCGATTGCCCAAGATGCAAAAATCAGGAATTTGTCCTGTGGCATTTAAAAAAAAAATACAAAAATATATTTATATATTCTTTTGATATAAATATGGACAATCTTGCTTTAAATACAATAAAGGAAATTTATGGTATAAAAACAATAACACCGAGTTTGATAATAAATAAAAAAACATTTGTTGGCTTTAAAAATTTGAATGAAATAGAAGAAATAATTGAACAAATAATAAAAGATATTGTTTGACAATTGGTTTATAACAAATCAAAAAAAGAGCATATAAACAATAAAATAGAAAACAAAGAGCGAATTGGCGTTATTTTAAATTTCGTTTAAATTAACAATCAAAACATTTATATAAGTGTTCAGTTATAGTAATTATATAAACATAAAAAAAGGTGAAAAAATGCAAACAAAATTTAGAAAAATAGCGGCAAGTGGAATTGGGTTATTAACAGCAGGAGCAACACTTGCAGCAGGATTTGCTGGAGTTGCTTTTGGAAATGATTTAAGCGACTTTGCAGCAGGAGATGTCTTCACTACACAAAATACAATAATTGTGGTGGGACAAGACGCAGATATGTCCGATAATATAGGGGCAATAAATATTGGAGCAAAATTAGCACAATCAGGAGCAACATATACAGGAAGCACAGCAGCACAGACAGCACCAGGAGTTGTGGCTTTGGATACTGCAACAACAAGAATATATGGTGGCGATGCAATAAATACAGCAAAAGAAACACTAACCAAAGATGATCTATCTACTCTCTTGGCATCAAGCAAAATGACAGATAATGATGATAAAAACTACGACATAGATCAATACATAGAACTTG
>NJDR01000035.1 GCA_002254415.1 Candidatus Aenigmarchaeota archaeon ex4484_52 | reverse complement strand
AAAACTAAAAATCTGCAGGAAGGAGATGTAATTGCAGAGAAAATAAAAAAATTAAATATTAATGGAAAGAGATATGAAGGAATATCAAAAGAAGATATTTTAAAAATTAGAAAAATAAAAAAATATATTTATATAAAAGATGGAGTCAGATATGCTCCAACTTTTTTTTTTACAATTGTGTTTTTTGTTATTTGATATTTATTCAGATATCAAATTTGTAAGTCCTTGTATTAATTGTTCTACGATTTTTTTGTCCACAGGAAATGAAAGATTTTTCCCTTTTCTAAATCTTTTTTGGTCTTCTAGTTTATATCCTCTTGAAAGAGATATAAATTCATTTTCATTTTCTTTGCTTATTGCTTTTTTTCTTGCTACTTCTATAAAATCCCCTCTTGTTCCAAAATCAATTTCCTGGGATTTTACTACTTCAAATTTTACTTCGTCTTTATTATTTTCTTTTTCGTATGCCATTTTTTCACCTTTTATTGTTTATTTGTATTTATAGAATGCATCAGTTTTTTATCAATTTTGTTGATATCAAGTGCATCATCTATAAGCATATTTGGAATGTTATTAAAAAAAGGATATGCAATACTACATGTTTTGCATAAAAGAAAGTTTTTGCTTAATTCTATTTTATTGTTGCATTTTGGACAACACAAAATATTTAATAATTGCTTAATCATCATTTAAATTAGTATATTTGTTTTAATTCTTTTTTCAAATTTTCTAAGTCCTCATGCAAATCAGTCATTTCATCTGGATAAAATGAAGTATTTGCAACTGATGTTAAAGAAGCAATTGGCTCATTATAATCAAAATTATAATCCTCTTCAATTAATACATATCCATCAACACTCATTTTGTGCTTTATATCATTTAATTTCATAACTAATTTATTTAGTGCATCTTCTAATTTAACAATTGCCTCTGTTCTTATTTTTTCTGCCTTTGACAAAAGAGATATAGTTGCAGCTATTTGTTTAATATCTATTTTTCCTTTTACTAAATCATTTGCAATTGCAATATGTTCATCTATTTTTAAGAAAGTAGAACTATCTTTATTTTTTATTTTTCTTTCAACAGGTTTTGGTTTTTTTTCAACAACCTGTTTTTGATAGACAGGAGGATATTTTCTTTCTCTTACAGAAGGAAGTTTTTTTTCAGGCAAAAATTCTTCTTTTTCTTCACTCACTAAACTTCTCAATTTATCTATGTCTTCTTTATCAAGAGTTGTTGCCATATTGTATATGTGTATTTATAAATTATATGATTAATATGAGTAAATTATTTAAAGGTTCCCATTATTATTAATTAAATTAAAAACAAATGGTAAAAAAAATTATTGTTTATTCAACAAACACATGTCCTTATTGCGACTATGTAAAGGACTATTTAAAAGAAAAAAATCTTGAATTTGAAAATATTGATGTTTCTTCTGATAGACAAAAAGCACAGGAAATGATGGATAAATCTGGTCAAATGGGCGTTCCAGTAATAGATATTGACGGAAAAATAATCATTGGTTTTGATAAAGAAAAAATCAATGATGCTCTTAAATAAGACATTTTGAACAATAAGGAATTGCATTTTCAAATATCATTAATTTGTCATCGCTTCCAATTGGTTTGTCAAAAGACGCTCTGGATGCGGCATTATTCCAAGAATATTTTCGTCTGATTGGATATTGCTGCGATATCATTATTTCTCTTTCATTTAAAAAACTTTTGACTTCGGCTGTAAAGAGGTAATTTTGTTTTAAAGCAATTAACTGAAATATTTTTCTATTTTTATTTCTCCTTTGTCTGTTTTTTTTAATAATTTTGTTGTTCTCTCAAGCAATTGCTTAAAATTAATCAAACCAAAAACACGCGAATCTACTAAAAAACCATTTTTGACATCTGCATTATCTGATAATGCCAAAAAATAATTATTTGGAATTATTCCATTATTTGTAAGCCGCAAAATTTGCTTTTGTTCGATATCAAAGAAATTGTGTTTATAGTGCATATTTGAGCCATCAATAAATAAATAACCATTTCTAAATTCAATTTTGTTAAATGGAACTGCTCTTATTCTTTTTTCAAGGCATGCCAGTCCTTTAACAAGAGAATTATTATAAATTTCCTTTGCTATTTGCTCTCTTTGTTTTTCATTTAATTTTCCTAATTTCCAAATATTTTCATAATAAAATATATTTGTATTTATCAAATCCTGTGCCCATTGCGGATTAAAACTAATACAAACAATATCTCCAATTCTTGGCTGAAAATTTTTATAATAATTTTGGTCTGCTTCTACTAATCCAGGATTTGGAATTGTTGGTTTCATAGAGTCGCCGCTAGTATTCACAATTCTTTTTTTTGATTCATACAATAGTGTTGCAATAACAGAGGCAATAAGAAGAAACCCAGCAATTTCTACAATAGAAATATTAAGGTTTGTTAAAGAAAAGTCAGGAATTTTAAAGTCATTCATATTTTGTTATTAAATCTAAATACTTATATAACTTATTTATATTTTATAAAGTATAAAAAAAATTTATAAAATACATAAAAAATCCTGTTGTTTTTTATATTAAACCCGTTGTATATATGGAGGTTATAATGTTATCTAACAGGTTAAATTCGCAGGATTTTTCTCGTTAAATATTATGTCTATTTCATTTAATATTGAAGCACTTGACAAAAGCATTGGCGGAGGAATAGAAAAAGACATTATTACAAATGTTTATGGATCAGCAGGCAGCGGAAAGACGAATCTTGCGATGCAATTGTGCGTCAATTGCATAAAGAGATCAATAGATAAAAAAGTAATATTTGTTGATAGTGAAAATGGATTTACACCAGAGAGATTTATTCAATTATTCAATAAGCAAGCATTGAAAAATATTCATATCTATAAACCAAAATCTTTTGAAGAACAATTAAAAACAATACGCGTAATAGAAAAAGAAACTAATGAAGAAACTGGTTTAATTATTGTTGATTCTGCTGTGTCTTTATACAGATTAATTTTGCACAATGATGTACAGGAGGCAAATTATAAATTAACATTAATGTTTCATATTTTGGCAAAAATTTCTTCATCAAAAAAAATACCTGTTTTTGTTACAAATCAGGTCTATGCTGATTTTGACACAGGAGATATAGAGCTTGTCGGAAGGGACATTCCAAAATATTTTTCAAAAACAATTATTAAATTGGAAAAAACAGGAGATAATCGCAGGATATGCACACTTATAAAACACAGGTTTATGCCAGAAGGAGCAAAAATAAATTTTGAAATTAAATCCAATGGATTGTTTGACATTAAAAAATTTAAATTATTTTAATTATGTATTTGCAAAAACGAATAGCAAAATTAAAAAATATTTTAAAAATAAAAAAAATAGATGCGATGTTTTTCTATTTTGATGAGCAAAATAATTCAACACAGGCAAATTTATTTTATTTTACAGGACTTTGGTTTTGCGAGCCAGCAGTTTTGATAATTTGGAATTCTAGTTATGAATGCAAAAAAATCAAAAAGGACACTTTGTATTGCTGTTTTCCAATTGATTCAAAAATTCCATTTAATTTGGAAAGATTAACTAAAAACACTTTTGATGAAATATTTGAAAACAAAAATAAAAAAATGAGTATTGGAATTGACAATGGTTTTTCTTATTCTGCTTATGCAAAAATAAATGCAAAGCACAAGAACATCAATTTTATCAATATTGCAGATGACATTTACAAATTGCGTTCAATAAAGACAAAAAATGAAATCAAAAAAATAAAAAATGCTTGCAAAATTCAAAGAAATATTTTTGGGGATTTAAACAAAAACAAAAACTTATTTTGTTTGACTGAAAACAAAATTGCAAATAAAATAGATATTTCAATTCTTGAATCCGGATGCACAAATGCATTTGACACTTTAATATCATCATACAAAAACACAAGTTTTATTCATTATCTTCCAAGTTCCAATTTAGCACAAAATTATATTATGGCTGATTTTGGCATTAGATATAATTTTTACAATTCTGATATGACAAGAATGATTTTTGACAAAAATGCAGTTTGCGATACAAAAGAAGTAAAAAAAGCATATTCTGAATTAGATGACCTGCAAAATGAATTAGATGATTTTATTAAAACAGGAATGAATTTTGGGCAAATAAATGAATTTGCAAAACAATATCTTGACAGGAATTATAAAAAAACAAATTTCTCAAATTTTCACTCTCTTGGACACGGAATTGGAATTGAGGTTCATGAAGCACCTTTTTTTAAAAATAAAGAGATTATAAAAGAAAATATGGTTTTTACTCTTGAGCCGGGGATTTATTTAAAAAATAAATATGGTGTGCGATTAGAGGATGTCGTTGTGATGAGAAAAAATAAAATTAAAAGATTGTAATTTACATTAATAAAAATTCTTAATAAATATTTCTCTTGTGTGCAAATCAACAATAGATACCTTGCCAGGATTTGCAATATGACCAATCTTGTTCATAAAACTTGTCTGTCCCTGAAATGTGCTGGATGATATTAATGTTATGCCTTTGTAATTTTTCATGCAATGGCTATGCAAATCTCCTGTCTGGAAAATATCTGGTATTTGATCAATTACAAGATAATCTTCTTTTAATGGATTTATAATAGATGAGCCATATATTGGCGCCAAATGCCTTTTTTTTAATGTTTCTATCATTACATATTCTGGACAGCCAATTCCTTTTTTTCTCAAAACAGGTATTTCATTGATTATTTTTGTAAAACTATATCCATGATACATTAAAACATTAAGTCCATAATCTTCAACATCGCTGTTTAAATAAACATATTGTGGATTTTTTACTAAATGAATATTTGATAAATTAATGAGATTTGGAACATAAACTTTATCCAAAGCAAATTGCGGCTCAAATTGCATCACTGCATCGTGATTTCCCGGGCAAATCACTATTTCAATTTCATCCGGAATTTTTTCAATAAAATCTTCAAATAAAGAATATTGCTTGTATATATCATCTATTTGCAGTTCTTGTTTTTGACTTGGATAAATGCCAACCCCGTCAACATTATCTCCTGCAATAAACAAATATTTTACAGAATCTGTTTGTTTGTCTTTGTTTATCCAATTTAAAAATTTATCTTCAATATTATGCAAATATTGTTTGCTTCCAATATGAATATCACTTATAAAGACCGCTTTTAGTGGCTCTTTTATTTTATTTATTTTTGTTGGTGTAGGAATCTCTGGAAATATTATTTTTTTTGCCAAGATGCAATTGTTAAAAACAACGCCATTTACAGCAACAACTTCATCACTGATAAGATTTTTACATAAATCAGGATCTTTTGCAAATACTTTAATGGCATCTGTTTTGTCCTCAATTTCAAAAATTATTGTTCCTGTTTTTGCATTGGTAATTTCTCCGACAATTCCAATTACAGATATCTGCCTTGATTTTGGTGTTGATTTTATATTTGCAATAGAAATAAGATTATTTATATCTAAATGACTCTGAAGTATTTTTTTTATTTTTTCATATCTGCTGCTAAAATAATTGCAAAAATTATCTGCGTTTTTTTTTATATCATTATCTTTTATTTTTCTCAAAGATAATCGCCCCTCATAATCCGCACGTATCTTTAAATGCGTTTTTTTGACTGAAATTTTTTCTTCTGTTTTTTTTCCCAAAAGATTGATTTTTTCTTTGACAATTTTGTCTGTCAGAGAAGTAAAATTTGAATTGCAAATATTTTCTGCAACATGTTTTGCAAGAATTTTATTTTTTTCAAATAAACTTGTAATTGTCTCTAATGCTTGTTTTTCAACAAGAATATTTTTTTCAATTAATTTTGAGATAAATTGTTTTGGATTTTCTATTGACATAAACAAAATAACATAAAAATAATTTTATATTGATTTTGGATTAAACTTCAAGAAAAAAAATAATTCTTCATCTAATTTTTCTAAATCCAACAATATTTTTTCTCTTCTTAGATTTCTATTTAAATTTTTAAAATCTTTTTACCGGCTCAGAAGAAACCATTTGTTTTTTAAATAATGCAAAAGTTAAAAACCACAGTTATATCCCATTGGATACTATGCAATTGATATTACCCAACAGGCAGATTAACACATATTGAAAATAAATTTCGTGAAAACCTGCCTTGTTAGATACTTTTTTTAACTTTATCTAACTGGTTAAAAAATATGTTTCATCACTTCTTGCATATTTTGATTTATAGCAAAAAATAAAAATAATGGAAATCCTCTTGTGCTTTTCAATCTTTTTGATGGTGTGAGAAAATTCATTCTGAATTTTCTTTCATCTCAACACAGATAAAATGCGATATGTTGAAGACCACTTT
>NJDR01000034.1 GCA_002254415.1 Candidatus Aenigmarchaeota archaeon ex4484_52 | reverse complement strand
AATAGTTTTTGGTTGTGCAACATTACTTACAAAGAGCAGATAAAAAAAGATTTTTTAATTATTTTATTGTTTATTTATTTGTATTGGTTTTTTCATACTTGTAAGAGAAAATGAAATTAATTTTTTTCAACAGAAGTTGGACAAATAATAAATCTTTAAATGTGCTTTTGTAGAATTTTTATTTATGAAAACATCACCAAAAAATATCCCCAAATCACCCGGCATTTATTTAATGAAAGATGACAGGCAAAATATTATTTATATTGGAAAAGCAAAAAATCTAAAAAAAAGAATTAATCAATATTTTGCTTCCAAAAAAAGCATCAAAACAAAGCATTTGGTAAAAAAAATAAAAGATATTGATTTTATTGCAACAAAAACAGAGACAGAGGCATTGCTGCTTGAAAATCAAATGATAAAAAAACATCAGCCAAAATACAATATCAATTTAAAAGATGACAAGGACTATCCTTATTTTTGCCTGACTACAAGTGAAAAATATCCAAAATTAATAATTGAGAGGCGAATTACAGCAAAAAAAATAAATAATAAAAATCTGTATTTTGGGCCATATAGTTCATCAGTGTATAATTTTTCTGGATTTTTAAGAAATGTTTTCAAAATAAGGCAGTGCAATTACAATATTGAAAAAAGAAATCATAGTTGCATTTATGCAGATATTAAAAGATGCTTAGCCCCTTGCATAAATAAAAATAAAAATAATTTTGAAGATGAATATAAGAATGCAGTAAATAATGTTAAATTATTTTTAAACGGAAACACTACAAAATTATTAAATGAATTAGAAAAGCAAATGATAAAGCACTCTTCTAATTTGGACTATGAAAAAGCACTTGCTATAAAAAAACAAATTCAGCAAATTAATGATTTTTTTTCAAACCAAAGCGTAATAGATATTAATTTCAAAAAAAATGCAGACTATATTGCTTTTTTGACAGAGGAAAATAAAGTTCAGGTAAATGTATTGTTTGTGAGGGGTGGAATTTTAATTGGAAAAAAGGACTTTTCATTTGAATTAAACAATAGCAGCACTGATTTTAAATGCGATTTTTTAAAACAATTTTATTTTTCGCAAGACAAAATTATTCCAGATATTGTATTTGTTGATTTGAAACAAAGCAAACAAAACTTATTGAAAATGAAAAATACAGGAAAAAATCCTGTGCATTTAAATTCACAAAGCGGGATTTTTTTGCCGTCAATAAACGATGAGAAACAAGATAAACATTTATTGACGATTGAAAAAGAATTTTTTAAAATTTTCAAAAAAAAAATCAAAATTCAAATTCCAAAAATCAAAATGCAAAAACAATTAATGGAAATTGCAATGAAGAATGCAAAATTAAATGCTCAAATCCAGCAAATGCAATTGTCAAAAAATAAAAATGCATTAGAACAAATCAGGCAATTGCTTAATTTAGAAAAAATTCCAAATATTATTCATTGCTTTGATGTATCCACAATACAGGGTATTTTTAATGTTGGCGCAAGTGTTTGTTTTGTTGATGGAAATCCATCTAAAAATAATTACAGAAAATTTAATATAAAATCAATAAAAACCCAAAATGATTGTGCAATGATTGAAGAAATTGTTTTTCGCAGATACAAAAGTGCATTGTTTAAAAAAGAGGAACTACCGAATTTAATGATTATTGACGGAGGCAAAGCACAATTAAATAGTGCAAAAAAATCATTAATAAAATTAAAATTAAATATTCCAATAATTGCCCTTGCAAAAAAAAACGAGGAAATCTATATGTTATCAAAACCAGATCCAATAAAAATTGATAAAAACACATCTGCAATGCGATTGATTATAAGAATAAGAAATGAAGTGCATAGATTTGCAATTAATTTTCATAGGAGAAAGAGAGATGGGTTTTTTATTACAACAAAACATAAGAAAACATAAATATTAAATAATTATTTTTCAATAAATTCTATGGGATTAAAAGAATTATTTGACAAATTCAAAAAAATCCATGATAAAGAAGAAAAAATAAAAGAAGATAAGTTGCCAGTAGATGATAAAAAAACAAAAAAGCAAGAAACAGGCAAGAATAAATTTTCTGTTGAAAATTACAAAAAAGAGTTTCCAGAAAAAAAATTGACAATGCTTTGGATTATTGGCAGTATATTTGTTTTTATTGGTGCATGGTTTGCAGGGCATTTAAGAGAAAATATTGGACTATCTTTTATAAATTATATTCTTGTTGCTTTAATTTCGTTTTTGTTTATTCTTTTTGGAAGTTTTATGTGGATAACAATTGCTGTTGTAATTTGCCATGAAGAATTAGAAGAAGAATTTGATGAAGAAGAAAAAGATTCAAAAAATATGGGATAAATAATTGTGTTGTTTAACAAAATTCACCATATAGCAATAATTGCTTCTGACTTTGAAAAATCAAAAGATTTTTATGTGAATAAATTAGGACTTGAGTTATTGGAGAATTGACAGACCAGAGGGAAAATCAAAAATAATATATCTTAATGCAGGTATGTAATAATTGAATTATATTTTCTTTTCCTAATCCACAAGAATGCCTGCTTGGCCAGAAGCATATGGCTTGAGACATTTGGCATTTGAATTGATAATATTGAGGAATCTATAAAAAATTAAATAAATCAGGTATTGAGACAAAAATCATTTGCACAGATTTAAGAACAGACAAAAAGATGACTTTTTTCAAAGACCCGGATAATTTGCCTTTGGAAATTGACAAGAAATAATAGAAATGTTAGAGCATAAGCGAAATAATTTTTCTTTTTTTCCAATACTCTAACCCATTCTTGTTTTACTTTTGGGTTTTAATATCCTTCTCTTACAAACTGTTAAGTATTTTCTCTATATTCCTTGTTTTGATAAAAAATCTACTACTTTGTTTTTCCATAATTCTATTATATTTTGTTTTTTCAAATCATGATATCCATTTCTTATTATTGCTTGATTTTTAAATCATATATTTAAACTATCTATAGGAACGATAATGTCATTAGAGCCATGGATATGAAGGATTTCCAAATTTGTATCTTTAAATTTTTCTAAAAAATCAAAATCCTTTCCTTCTAAAAAATATTTTGCTCCAATGTAATTTGCTTTTCCAATTTTATCTTTTTTGATAATCTCTTATAAAATTATTTTCATCAAGATATTTTCTATAATTTCTCATGTTATTTCAATATCTGAATTAATTTTTTTCATTTGTGAAACCACAAACTAATATCTCAAAAGTTCTTTCTGATTTAATGCCAGAGCTATTAAGATAATTTTTTCTATTTGTAATTTTACTTCTTCAATCTTATTTGTCAATTACAAGCTCCTAATCTGTGTGCAATTACGCTAACTTTATTACTTCCTGTTTCTTTAATCAATATATCTATTGCTTTTATAAATTAATTTCCTTGTCTATCTATGTTGTGGGAGTAAAATCACCATCAGAAATTTTTATATTATCTAACAACAAAAAAAACACCCAATAAAATTAACAAGATTCCAAACCAATTGCTTATATTCATTTTTTCTCCTAAAAAATATACTGCCAAAAAACATGTCCAAATATAAGAAGTTGCAACTATTGGATATAAAACAGAAACTTCATCTCCTTTTAATGCAGACAAATAAATTATTGTTGCAATTCCATAAAAAAAAATACCTCCAAATAAATTATAATTTGAAAATAATGTCTGAAAATTATAAATATCCATTCCTTTTTTTAACTGGATTTGCCCAAGAGCACCAAGAATAGAAGAGATTAATACCAAACAAATTGAAATAAGATTTACCATATTGAATTATTACTTGTTGTATAGTTATTATTTATTTTAGAATCTCAAATTTTTTTGCTCTTCCTATATTTTTTTGATGACTTTTTGAACAAGAAATGCAAGTGTATTTAATGAGAACTTTTTGTGATTTTTTTGCTCCATATTTTACTCCATGCTCTATTTTTGGATAAGGAGAACCACCATAGCCCTTGTGCAGTTTTTTAAGGCGATATCTGCTTCCTGCCTTTAGGCAACTTGTTTTTCGCCTGCCTCCTGTTTTTACACGAGTAATTTTATGCTCATTATTTTTTTTGCAAAATGGACAAAACCTTTGAATTGTTTTTGGTAATTTCATATTAATAAACAAAAGCAAACACTTTTAAATATATATATACCTATAATTTTTAATAATTATATCTAAATATAAAATAACAAAAGGTAAAATATGGTAGAAGAAAAAGAAGTGCATGAATTAATGAACAAAGATGTATTTACAGAAAAGGGCTCTTATTGCGGAACAATAAAAGATGCAGAAATTGATTTTTCAAAATACGCAATGAAATCTGTAATTGTGGATGCTGTGAAGGGGTCTTATTTGGCAGAAATTGTTGGTGGAAAAAGAGGAGTGATTATTCCATGGCAAATGGTAAAAGCAGTAGATGATATTGTCATTGTAAAGCAGATTCCAACACCTACAATAAACGAATAAAATAAGAATTTGAAAAATAAGAGGTGCCTTGGATGAATAATACAATAAATATTTTATTGAATAAAATAATAAAATATAATAAATATGGACAGATTTTTTGTATTTTAATGATATTTGCATCTGTGTTTGTTATATTATCATTTTGGCAAAAAACAGGAAATTTTTTAGAGCTTGGAATGGATTTTACTGGTGGAAGCCAAACAGAAATTTTTTTGGATAAAAATACAATTCTTGATTCAGGCACTATTTTGGATTTAAAAGAACAATTTTCTTCAATTAGTGAAAATAATGAAGCAGATGTCAGATTTTCAAGTTCTTTGTCTAAAAATAGTATTTTAATATATTCTGTTGATAAAATAGAAAAAGACAAGATAATATCAATATTGACACAAAACAATATTCCTATAGATGAAAATAATATAAGGCAGGATTATGTTAGTTCTCTTTTGAGCAAAAATTTTTTAAGTCAGGCACAATTTGCATTAATTATTGCATTAATTGCAATGGCAATAGTAATATTTATTTCATTTAGAGCACTTGCACCATCATTGGCAATTATGCTTGCTGCAATTTGTGATATTGTTTTTACTATTGCTGCAATGAATATTATTGGATTAAAACTAACTCTTGCGTCACTTACAGGTCTATTAATGCTTATTGGATATTCTGTTGATACAGATGTTTTGCTTACAACAAGAGTGTTAAAAAGGCGATTTGAAGGAACAATTGATAAGCAAACAAAATCAGCTATTAAAACAGGGCTTACAATGACATTGACAACCATTGTTTCACTTTTTGTATTGTATTTGTTTGCAGGCGGCACAAAAATAGGCGAAACTGCAATTGTTATAATAATTGGATTAATTGCAGATATGCCATTTACTTGGTTTCAAAATGTTGGAATATTGAGTAGATATATAAAAAAAACTCAATGAATAATTGAAAATCTATTTAAAATATCAGATAATATTCAACAATATGACTGGATTAAAATTACCAAGATGAGATAAAGTATACAAAGATTCAAATACCTGCAATTTTCTGTTTGGAAAGTGCCACTCCTTTTTTTACTGAGAAAATCCGATTCTTAAAGGACCATAGAGTAAAAAAAAATTTGGACTCGGCTGTGGTGATGGAAGAAATCTTATCGCTTTTGCAAAAGCAGATTTTCAAATGACAGGTATAGACAGTTCAAAAAAAGCCAGTAAAAAATCTGGATGTGTACGAAAAAACCTTCCAAAAAATAAAATCATCCAAAAAGATATAAGAAAATTAGATACACCTAGTAAGTATAATGCCATTATTTGGGATTATGTAATTGTTCACTAGAAGATGGCAAACAAGTTATCCAAACTTTTTTCAATGCTTTAAAGAAAAATAGATATCTTCTTATTGAATTTTTATCAACTGATGCCTCATCATATGGTTTAGGTCAAAAGTCAGAAAAAATGCGTTTGTAAATCATTGCATCTTCTATAAATTCTATTCTATAAGTAAAGTAAATAATCTTTTATCAGAGCTTTGAAATCTTGGATATGCAGAAAACAAAACATAAAGACCCAAATCATATTGAAGTTATCCAAGAAGTAAAAAACAGGAACACGATTCTATTTATGTTATCTGTCAGAAAAGTAAGTGATCTTGAAAAGTACTATTTCGCTCATTTCATTTGTTCAGGGTCGTTGCAGAGACAATAATTGAAAATGTAATTATAAATAAATTATACAAAAACAAGAGATATGGAAAAAAATATTAAAAAAAGAATAGAATTGCTCAAATTGAGGTGTTGTTGCTTTAAAGCAAAAACACCAACTGATTTATCTCCTTTAAATTAGTCCATTTCTAATTCTCATAATATTCTAAATTACTTGTTTAATCAAAACTCT
>NJDR01000033.1 GCA_002254415.1 Candidatus Aenigmarchaeota archaeon ex4484_52 | reverse complement strand
ACAGGATTTTCAATTATAATCGGTTCAGACACTTCAATTTTGGATTTATCTTCATATTCTAAATCTTTACTCTCTCTTGTTTTTTCACCAAGACGATTTTTTTTTCGCCAATTTTATTTTTGCGCCTGCATTCCCATAAGGGTTTATTATTCTATGCAATGCTTTATTATTTATTTCAATTGTTTTTTCTTTATTTTTTTCAATAAAACTTATTTTTATGATTTTAATTTCAAAGTATTATTTATTTTACCGATATTACTTTCAACTAATTCCAAATCATCTAATGTATCGCAAAGCAATTTTGTGCCTTTATTTCTCATTTCTTTTATTTGCTGCAATTGTTTTTTTAGATCATCTGTTTTTTTTATCATTGATGAAAGAAGAGATCCAATTTGTCTGTATTTTGGCAAGCTTACAAACAATGGTCCTCCCAATCTGGAATAAGGTGTTGTCTGTTGTTTCTCTTGCGATGCTTGTTCCAACACTTCTGTATTTTGCAGCTTATTTATTGGCTCTTCATCAACAAACATCGATGCTTCATCTTCAATAGGTTGCATATTATTATCTTCTATTGTCTCATCCATTAATTCATCTTCTTTTATAGGTTCATCCCTATTTGGTAAATTTGTTTCTGCCATATTTATCACTCATTATTTTTTAATAATGATTTAATAATAAAATATATAAAGTTAATTTTTAATGCCGACAATACTTATAAAAAACGGCTTTTTGCATATTGTTCCGAGTTCAGAATTGGATATATTTATTTTTTCTAATTTAAAATTTGCAAAATCATAATAATATTTTAACTCATCAATAATATTTTCCTGGCATTGATTGCAATAATAAACATTGCTTATTTGCCCTGTTTTTATCCTTTTTAAAATCTGTTTTGTCCCGAAAATTATTTTTTTTTCTGTTATTGCCTTTTTTATTATTTTGGTGTAATTTGTTGAGATTTTTTCCATATCAATATTTATAAAGTAATTTTAAAAATATTTTTATGAAACTTAAATTAAGCCAAATTCAAAAGAAAAAATTAATAAAGGCACAATATGGTTTATTTAGTCATTCAGCAGTCCAAATATGCTCTTGGACAAAAAAATCACTTGTAAAAAATCTTGTTTGCTACAAAGAAAAATTTTATGGAATTGACTGCCACAAATGTATGCAATTTACGCCCTTATCGTTGTGGTGCACAAATAATTGCATTTTTTGCTGGCGCCCTGCATCTTATCTAAACAATTTTGACAAAACAAGCAGAATAGAATATCCAAAACAAATAATAGAAAACCTAATAATAGAGCGGAAAAAATTATTAATTGGCTTTAAAGGCAATGACAAAATTAATAAATCAAAATTAGAAGATGCATTTATTCCAAATCATTTTGCAGTATCTCTTTCTGGCGAGCCATGTCTTTATCCAAAATTATGTGGAATTATTGATTATTTAAAAAACAAAAAAAAAGCCAGAACTATTTTTTTGGTAACAAACGGGCAGGTGCCGCAAAAAATAGAAGAGCTAAATAAAAACAACTGCCTGCCAACCCAGTTATATATTTCTGTTTCTGCCCCAACAGAAGAAAAATATTTGGAAATTTCAAGGTCAAGGCAAAAAAATTCATGGAATTTATTTAACAAAAGTTTGAATATTATTAGAAAATTAAAATGCAGAACTATTTTGAGAATGACTATGATAAATAAAATAAACACAGATGAAAAATATTTTCCAGATTATGCGAATTTAATAAAAAAAGCAAATCCTGATTTTGTTGAAGTAAAATCTTATATTAATATTGGAGAGTCGCAAAAACAACTGGAAAAGGCAAATCAATGCAGTTTTGAACAGATTCAGGAGATAAGCAAAAAATTGTGCAATTATATTTCCTTTGATTATGCAAATGATGCAGAAAATTCTAAGATTTGTTTGCTGAAAAACAAAAACAATCAATATAATATGATTATTGATGCTTAAAATAATATCTATTTACTTCATTTATCAATTGTTTTGCTTTTTGGATATGATAAGGTGCCTCAATTGAATCATTATCACTTAATTTTTTTGAAATTTGCAATTCATTCACAATTGATTTAATTTTTGTTTTTAATGAATAATTTAATAAGCCCTTTGTTTTTAATGTATTGACTTTTTGTGTTAACTTATTTATCATATTATTTAATGTGCTTATTTCATAAGTATTGTTTATTTCATTTAAAACGACATTGATCATTTTTTTTGTTTTTGAAATTTGTTTTAACCCGTTTTCAGAGCCCCTATCGGTCAATTCTTTTGCAAGAGAAAGTTCATAGGCAATATTATTTATTTTTGTCTTTAAACTATGTGTTAATAATTTCTTGTTTTTTAGGTTAACGGATTTATTTATTAAATAATCCATCATTTGGTTTAATTCATTAATTTTTTGTTCATAAATACTTGGCTTGATTTCTATTGGTTTTTCCCTTTTTATTTCATTTGCAACTTTTGGAAGATATACCTTTTCTTCCTCTAATTTGTGTTTATTCCAATATGATATTCCAACTGCTGCAAGAAGAATAGCAAGAATAATTAAAAAATAAAGCAAATAATTCATCTTTTGCTTTTCTTTTACTTCTTCTAATGTGCAATTTAAATTTATCGCAGTAATACAAAGATTGCTCTCTTTTTCAACAATTATCCATTTATTGTCTTTGCATCTTTGTAGATTATCTCCAACACACTTTTCTTCATTTTCATCGCAAATTTTGGTTTCTTTTTTTTCTTCCTGTTTTGGACTGCAAACTAATTTTTTTACATCGCATCCATATTCGCACTTTTCTAATATTTTCCATGAATTATCAACACATTTTTCTAAATTATTGATATAACATCTTTTTTCTCCATTACTGCAAAATTTAGGTCTTGGAATTGATATTGTTTTCTCTCCGACTATTGTAAGATAATCAAAAATATCTTTTGTATTAACACGATAATATGTATGTTCATCTGTTTTGTTTGTTGATTTGGTTTCTAATTTTATCCATTTTTTATCATATGTTTTCAAATAAATATTTGTTATTTTATTTTCAGTAATCCATGAATTATTTACTCTAAATTCTATTATTGTATTTTTAATAAATGAATTATCAAAATTTGATTTTTTTGTTTTTATATAACTATATGCAATTCCGCTTGGCTTTGAAATAGGAAGTGTATCCAATATATTTATCTGCAAATCAGGTTTTGTTACATATTTATTTAAATTAATTTCAAGGCGTGTTATTGGATATTTTTCTGTTATAATTATTTCATTTGCTTTTTTTGTTCCACCACTACCACCAGATGAATAAGAATGGCATTTGTGATCTGTGCCGCAATAACCAGGGCATTGAGAGTCATTATAACATTCCCAGGTATATGGCTTGCAAAATCCAAACAAGCAATTACCTGAAATACATTCAAGGTCAGAAGAGCAAGAAGAATCCTGTGATTTTGATAATTGAATAATAAAAGAATGTTTGTTTTCTATATTATTTTTAAAAGCCAAATAACCAGAAGAATTTGTTTTGATTTTTTCAATTGCTGTATAATCTTTGTAAATTGAATAATATGCATCTGCTGAAACATTGTCTATTACAAAATCAACATTATCTTTTGCACTAATATTGAATTTAATAAAATCAGAAGTAAAATTATAAAGAGTAATATTTTTCTCATTTGTTGAATTTGCAGAAATAAATATATTGTCAAATATAATATATGTCTCATTAATATCTATTTGCTTAAATTTAAAATCATTTCCAATAATAATATTTGTATTGGTGTCTGGTGTTTGAAATATAACCCCCTGTTCAACAACAACAGAAAAACAAAAATTTGGAAAAAATAGACAAAATATTGTAAATAATAAAAATATGTTTTTTGTTTTATACAATAGCATATGTGATTATTTCATAGTAAAGAATAAAAACTTTTATTTTCAAGGGGTTTAATGAATAAATTTCACATAAATTATTTTTATGAAACAAATAAGAATTGCTGTTGTAAATAAAAAAAAATGTTCTCCAAAAAAATGCGGATTTGAGTGTTATAATTTTTGTCCAAAGGTGCGTGCCGGGGCAAAAACAATTATAAAAAGAGAAAATTTTGCAGAGATTGCAGAGGACTTGTGTATTGGGTGCGGAATTTGTGTAAAAAAATGCCCGTTTGGTGCAATTTCAATAATTAATCTGCAATGCGATATTGGAGATGTTGTGCACCAATATGACAAAAATGCATTTCGCCTTTATAATTTGCCGATTCCAAGAAGAGGAGAAATTATCGGTCTGGTTGGACAAAATGCAATTGGAAAAACAACAACAATGAATATTTTTTCCGGAGATTTAATTCCAAATATTGGTAATTTTAATAAAAATATAACAAAAGAGCAAAAATATGACAATATAATAAAAATATACAAAGCAAGCACACTTCACAATTTTTTCTCTCAATTAAAAAATAATAATTTGACATCGGCATATAAACCGCAAAAAATAGATCGCCTAATGAATTTGTTTGATGAAAAAGATAATGTGTTGGATTTAATTAAAAAATCAAAAACAAATAAAAACCAAGTGATTGATTTATTAAAATCTATAGATAAAAATACTGACAATACTTTTTTGACAAAGAAAATAAACCATTTGAGTGGCGGCGAAATGCAAAAATTATCCATTGCAATTACTTTGTGCAAGGACAGGGATGTTTATTTTTTTGATGAGCCATCAATGTATCTGGATATTTTTGTGCGTCTGTCTGTTGCAGAGAAAATAAAAAAACTAAAAGATAAAAATAAATATTGCTTTGTTGTAGAGCATGATTTGGCAATTGTAGATTATGTCTGCGATTTTGTTCATTTGTATTTTGGAGATCAAGGTGTTTATGGAGCAATATCTAAGCCATATACACAAAATAATGGAATAAATATTTATTTGAGTGGATATTTGAAAGACAAAAATATAAGATTCAGGGATAAATCACTTGTATTTGATTTTACCTCACAAAAATATTCTTCAAATGACATTTTATTAAAATATCCTGCTTTTTCAAAAAAATATACTGGCTTTGAATTAAAATGCAATAAAGGAGAATTGAATTCAGGAGAAGTTGTTGGAATTTTTGGTGCCAATGCACTGGGAAAAACAACATTTGCAAAAATACTCTCTGGGGTTGAAAAAACAGATTCCGGATATTTGAAACTGAAATCCAGAATTTCTTACAAAACCCAGTATTTGCAGACAGATTTTAAAGGAACAGTAATTGATTTAATAAATAGTGCAGATATTGAAAAAAAAGATTTTTTGGAAATTGCACAAAATTTAAGAATAAGACAATTAAATAAAAGAATTGTATCAACCCTGAGCGGTGGAGAGATGCAACGTCTTGCAATTGCAATTTGTCTTTGCAGAAATGCAGATGTTTATTTATTGGATGAGCCAAGTGCGTATCTTGATGTAGAAGAGAGAATACGATTATCTAAAATCATCAGGAATATTACGCAATTAAAGCAAAAATCAACACTTGTAATTGACCACGACATAATATTTTTAAACTACACCGCAGACAAGGCAATTGTGTTTGAAGGAAAATCAGGCTCATCTGGGCTTGCAAAATCCCCACAAAATATATATTCTGGGTTTAATTATTTTTTAAGCCAGTTAAATATTACATTCCGTCTGGACAGACAAACAAAAAGACCAAGAGCAAACAAGAAAAATTCCAAACTGGATTTAGAACAAAAGCAAAGACAAGAATATTTAGCAATATGTTAATTATTTAAATATTAATTATATCGTTCATTATGGCATTGGATTTATCTATTTTTGAAGAATTAATGCAAAATCCGGATTTTGTAAATATTATTTTACCTCTTATTTTTTTCACAACAATGACTTTCACAATACTGCAATTTACATTAAACAAAATGGGAAAGGAAAATATTCCTTTGACAGAAAAAACAAATATTATAATTTCTCTTGTTTTTGGATTTTTAGCAACAAACAATGAAGATGCTGTAAGGTTTCTTGTTGATCATTTTAATCTTATTTTATTGCTTTTGGCTTGTTCATATCTTTATTTGATTTTGCAGAAAATAATCCCAAAACTTGATTTTGTTCCAATTATTGTTATGCTTGCTGTTGTTGTAATATTGTTGAATGACAGCATTTTGGCAAAATATGAATCAGGCAACTGGGTTTTTGCAATTATTTTATTCTTTGCAATTCTTTGGAGTGTTTATAAAACAAATGATTAGAAATTTTATTATCTTATTATATTTCTAAAACTCACCCAATGTACTGCCTCTGTTGGCTCCGGTATTTCACTAATATCTTCTATTTCAGGTATTGCCTCCTCTTTTGCTTTTTCTATTTTCTGTTTTTCTTCTTTCTGTTGAGCAAAAGATTTGGTTGGTTTTATTGGAAATACAGGTGTTTTTTCATCAATTGATTTTACAGGTAAAATATTTTGTTTAATTGGCTTTGATACTTTTTC
>NJDR01000032.1 GCA_002254415.1 Candidatus Aenigmarchaeota archaeon ex4484_52 | reverse complement strand
AAAAAAGAAATCAATCTTTGATTTCATTGAAAATTCGTTATCTTTAAACTTAAATTTTCTCATAGTATATTATAATATATACTACAACTATAAAAATCTTTAGTTTTTAGCTAAATTTCATAAAAAATCAAGAAAAAGTTGACTTTTTACTTACTATGAAATATTTGATTTTCTTTTCCTATGTATTTAATTTAAGAGGAAAAATTAAATTGGGATAATACAGGAGCTGTATATGTATAGAAAAATAAGTTTCAGCAAAAAAATTTACAATAGTTAATTTTGTTACTATCTAACTGGTTATAAACAAAAATTACATTAAATTTTTAGGTTTTTAGTTTGTGAGCAATAAAAAATCATCAAAAAATAGGATGCATTACTTTCTTTTCTTTTTTTTAGTAATTTTTAATCCATTCTCATTTTTCTTTTGCACGATCCCTCTCCTTCTTGCACATGAAGGACACACATATATTTTTTGTTTGGTTTGATTTACATTCTCTGATCCTATGTCCTTTAAAATTGTATTATCAATATTGAATCCGCGAAAAACAATATTACATTTATATCTTGGAACTACTTTTCCACAAAACCCGCAAACAATAGTTGATTGATGACCTCTTCCAGTTGAATGATAACCACGCTTATATGTCTCTATTGATGCCATAATAGCATACGAACATAAATTATAAAAACCTATTGTATTGACATAGCAATATTTGTTTTTCTTATGCTCTTTATTGGATCTTTTGTTAATTCAAACATTGCCCTAATGCAGTCAATATTTTCTGGTACAACATCTGATTCTTGATGTATTGCCTGAATAAAAAATAATTGGTTTGAAACAATATTTATGCTATTTTTCCAAACAGCAATTTCATTTAAATCCCCTCTTTTTCGTCCCAAATCCCTTGCATATTCCATTATTTGAGCAGTAGAAACAAATCCATCTTTTTCATCAACAAGAATAACCCTTGGAGTATTTTTAAATAAGTCCTTTATATCACTTGCATTTGCTTGTTTTTCTAATTCAATTGCAATTGTGTGAAGATGCATAATTGTTGTTGGAACTGCTACTGCTGATGTTAAAATATTTAAGTCAGGAAATATTGTATTTACATCAGGTCCATGATGACTCGGCACTTCAATTACAGGAACAACTGCATTTATTGGTCCTTTTTTTGAATCATTTGGATCTGCTGCTCTTCTAATTAAGGTAACTATTGCTTTTTTTACACCAAAAATTTTGTGTATTGATCCAAGTGTCCTGCAAAGCCCTGTTGTATTGCACGAGACAACTCTAACATAGTCCTTTCCAATTGCCTGTTTGTAATTGCCCTGTGCATTGAATGAGACCTGTGCAACTTCTGGTTTTTCTCCTCCTTGAAATATTGCCTTTATTTTTTTTGATCTATACAATTGCCTGTTTTGTGCTCCAAATTTTCCAGGAGTGCAATCAATAACAATATCTGATTTATCAATTAAGTCATCTATTGTGCCTTCAATTTTTATTCCAGCATCAATAAAGGCCTTTGTATTTTCTTTATTATTGGCATACAAAGGATATTTATTTTTTATTGCTATTTTTGCCTCGTAACTTGGCTTTGTTTTTACAACCCCTTGCAATTGCATATCGTCTTGCAATACAATTGCATCTGCTACTCTTTTTCCTATTGTTCCATATCCATTTATTGCTACTTTTATCATATTTTACCTACCTTTTATAACTCCTAATTTTTTAAATAAAAATTTTTACTTCTGCTTTAAATTTATCTTTAAACCCAAATTTAAATAATTTATCCAAATAATATTTGATATTATTTTTATTTTCAACAAGTATAGAATTTGTTTCTTTTTCAATTTTTATTTTATGTTTGCAAATGATTTCTTTTATCTCTTTTGCATCTGATTCAATAAATAAATTAATTTTGTCCTCTAACAATAGTTTTGCTTGTTTTCTTAAAATCTGAATTTCACGCATTAAATCGCAAATAAATGCCTCTTCAATCAAGGCATTGCCAAAATTTGTATCTATGAATACCGAGCCAGATGAAAATTCTTTTGCTGCGATTGATTTGTTTATTTGCCTTTGAATAATAATCATATCTGGCTGAATAATAAATTCACCTAATTTTATTTTGCCGGAATCATATTGTTCTTTTATTTCCTCTATATTTGCTTGTTGTAATAATTTGGCTATTTTCTTTGTGTTATTTCCGAAAACAGGTCCTAATTTTTTATAATCTGGTTTTATTGAAATTTTTGATTCAATTGATCCGAATTCAATTTCCTTTGCATTTGTCATTTTTTTTAGCAAATTAATATTATTTGCAATTTTGTTTTTTACATCTTTTTTGTTTGCTGAAATTATTATTTTTGAAATAGGCCATCTCAATTTTATATTTTGCTCTGTTCTAATTGAATTTGAGCAAGATATAATTTCCCATATAATTTTCATTTCATTTTCAAGATTTTCATCTATGGATTTTTTATTTGGGATTGGATAAGAGCAGAGATGAATGGATTTTTTGCCTATGAATTTTTTGAAAAATTTCAAATAAATATGTTCTGCTATTGCCGGGCAAAAAGGTGCGAGCAATTTTATGTAATTGTAAAGCACAATTCCAATAACATATTCATTTTGTTTTTTATTGCTTTGCTTATCTCTAATTAATTTAATGTATTTTCTGGAAAAATCATCTACAATAAAATTAAATAATTTTCTTGTTGCAATATGAAAATTAAATGTTTCAATATTTTCTTTTGTCTCTTTTAGTAGTGTATTTAACACAGAAATAATCCATTTGTTTTCTTTTGAAAAATCATTTATTTTTTTATTATTTAAACAAGCACTTATATCTATTTTATACATCTCAATATAAGTGCAAATGTTGTTCAAAATATTCATCATCTTTGTTATTTTTTTTGCTTCTTTTAGATTAAATTTATGAGTTTCCCAAGGGGCGATATTATAGCAAGTATAAAATCTTAAAACATCAATTCCGAGTTCTTTTATGCATTCTTCTGCACTAATTACATTTCCCAATGATTTGCTCATTTTTTCTCCTTTTTTATCCAAAGTCCATCCATTTACTGCGCATATTTTATATGGGGATTTTTCAAATAAGGCATTGCCCATAAACATCATTGCATAAAACCAACCTCTTATTTGGTCCTGTGATTCATTTACTAAATCAACCCATTTTAATTTTTCAAATAAATTATTTTTTTTATTTGGATAACCCAATGATGCCCACGGGGAAATTCCGCTTTCAACCCAAATATTCACTAAATCAGGAATGCGTTTCATTTTATTGCCACATTCAGGGCATTTTAAAATAATTTTATCTACAATATTTTTATGCAAATCATCATTTAATTCAATATTATTTATTGTCTTTGTTTGCAATTCTTTTTTGCTTCCAATTACTTCTGTTGTTCGGCATTTATCGCATTTCCAAATAGGAATTGGTATACCCCAGAATCTCTGTATTGAAATGCACCAGTCGCCACTATCTGCAAGCCAGTTTAGCATTTTTGTTTTAGAAAAATCCGGGAGAAATTTTACTTTTGTTGTTTGTGCCATCATATGCTGATGAAATGTTTCAATTGGAAAAAACCACTGCCTGCTTAGGCGAAATATCAATGGTGTTTTACACCTCCAACATATTGGATAGGAGTGCACAATTGTTTCATTAAAAAACATTTTATTTTGTTTTATTAAATGAGAAATAATATCTTTGTCTGCTTCTTTTACAAAACCGCTAAAGCCGGCTTCTTTTCTAAAACAGCACTTGTCATCTAAGGGAGATGGTTGAGGAAGATGATAATACTTTCCTATTTTATTGTCTTCAACGCCATGACCCGGTGCGATATGCACAATTCCAGTGCCGGACTCCATATCAACAAGATGTCCAAAATCACTTGTCTCTTCTGTATTTATTTGTTTTTTTAATGTTAATTTTGATCCAATATTTTTTTTCAAAATAGGAATTGACAAATAAACTCTGTGGGTATTTTCATTTTTAGATATTTCTTTTTGAATTTGAACATCAAGTAAAGGCATATATTTAAGACCAGAAAATTCACTTCCTTTTAATTTTCCAATAATTTCATAATTATTAATATTTTTTTTCTCAAAGACATATTTTAGGCGTTTTTCTGCCAAAATATAAATTTCATTATTTACTTTTACTTTTGCATAAACTTCATCCGGATGCACAAGCAGAGCAACATTTGAAGGAAGTGTCCAAGGTGTCGTGGTCCATACAAGCAAATATTCATTTTCTTTGCCCAATATTTTGAATTTTAAATAAACAGAAGGATCTGTCAGATATTTGTAAGAGTCAGTAACTTCATAGCCAGACAGAGATGTCTGGCATTTCGGACACCAATGTATTGATTTTTCTCCCTGTATTATTAGTCCTTTTTGATAAAGTGATTTAATAGTCCACCAACCTGATTCAATATAATAGTCCTCATAAGTCAAGTATGGTCTTATCCATCCTTTCCATGCTGCAATTTGCTTGTAAAAATCCATCCAATGCGAAAGATTTTTAATTGAAAATTTTCTGCATTCATCTATAAATTTATCTTCGCCGATTTTCTCAATAATATCCTGCTTTGATTTTACATTAAGTATTTTTTCTACTTTGTTTTCAATAGGAAGTCCATGGCAATCAAAACCGGGCTGATACCACACATCATATCCCTTCATTGTTTTGAATTTTCCCCAGATATCTTTAAATATAATAGTCATTACATGTCCTGCATGAGGCATTCCATTTGCATAAGGGGGCCCATCCAAAAGATAAAATTTTTTTTTTGTGCTTTTGTTAAAATTAGTTATTTCTTGGGGAATTT
Organism: Candidatus Aenigmarchaeota archaeon ex4484_52; assembly: GCA_002254415.1. Classification (GTDB taxonomy): domain Archaea; phylum EX4484-52; class EX4484-52; order EX4484-52; family EX4484-52; genus EX4484-52. The sequence goes on along the minus strand of NJDR01000032.1, from coordinate 1,656 downwards.
TTTCTTTTTCCCAGTATTGCTTTATTTGTTTTTCTATTTTTTCAAATTCGTAAATTTCTGACATAGATAATGATATTTTTTAATTGTATATAAACTTTTAAAACTCTTGCAGTCATACAACAAACTTTTACAAGATAAAAGTTTTTTATTGTTTAAAAACTCAATTTCAATATTTTTTTCAAAGCTATGCTTGTAATTATTGAGACAAGAATATATATACCAAGCCATCCAAGTGTTGTTTTCAGCACAAATCCAAAAGGAGAAAAAGACATCCATGGAATTCCAAGACCCATGGGAAAAGTGTATGTAACATCAGCAAAAAAGTTTGCAATTAGAGGAAATACAATAATAAATAAAGGCATTGTATATAATGCCGGCTTCATCACCATCATCATCTGCTTTTTGGATAATTCCATTGTTCTTGCAAGTATTTTATTTGTTTTTGAAGCATTATTTTTTTTTTGTGCTTCTTTCATATCATTTTGAAGTGATTTTATTTCTTCTTTGATTCTTCTCAATTCACTATGATTTATTGTTTTTTTTTGAACAAGTGAAATTAGTAAAGCAATTCCTGTTGAAATAAGACTTAATTGAAATACTGGATCAAATAACATATCAAACATTTATTTTTTCTTCTTTCAAATTTATGAGCATTTAATTGTAGAGTCCTTTGAGAGATTTAAAGATAATATATTGTTCCATTCTCTTACATAAGCATTTGTAATTTCTATTTCTTTTGAAGATTTTACTTCATCTATTTTTTCCTGCCATAAAGTAAGATTTATTCTTCCTGTTTTATCTTCTATTACTGCGTCTGCCACTTGTCTTGGACCGAATTTTGTATTTACGCTTCTTGGCTCTCCAACTTCTACTACATGTGCTTTTACACTAACATTTTGCGAATCTATTGTGATTTCATTTATATCCATATATTTACCTCTTTATTTTATCGTAAATATAACTAATACAAAAATTTTATAAATTTTGTGTATTATTAAAAATAATTAGATATTTTATTTATGTATAACATAGCGACAATTGGAAATGAGAAATTTACTATTGGTTTTAATTTATGCGGAATCAAAGATTCTTTTGAAGTTTCAACACAGCAAGAGGCAAATAAAATTACAAGACAATTATTAAATAACAAGCAAATAGGTCTTGTAATAATTGAGGCAGAAATATTCAATAAATTAAGACCTGATGTAAAAAATAAACTTTTGACAAGTGTTTCCCCTATGTTTATTGTTTTGTCAGAAGGAGAAAAAAGAGATGACTCATTGCGATTAATGATAAAAAAAGCAATAGGCGTGGATTTGTTGAAATAATTAAAAATTATTTTTGTGGTTTGAGATATAGCAGAAAACAAATGTCTCTAAATCAGCACTTATTTATATTTTGTTTTATGTTATGTATTTTGTGATATGTGCAATAATCTTGGCATTGAACTCATCACACGAATCAGAAGCAGACAATCCTTATTGCTGAAAAAATGACAAACACAAAATTAAGTATTCCTAACTTCAAAACAGCGGTTCAAACAATCTGAGAAATCAGATTGCAATTGAACAGATTCACTAAAAAAGATTATGTTGAGAAGAAATAATACAGAAAACAAAGTATGATAAAAAACAAATGTTTATTATTTTTTGATTT
>NJDR01000031.1 GCA_002254415.1 Candidatus Aenigmarchaeota archaeon ex4484_52 | reverse complement strand
TTGTTTTTTGCTTGTATAGTCCTCTACTGACTTCTTAACTACATAAACCTATTTACTTAAATATCAATAGTAATACAATATAAGGGTTTTAAAAATAATAAAACATACTTCTTATGAATAACTTGAAAAAATATACAAAAAAGAAAGAGACATAAGAATAAAGGAAAGACAGCATATAATTTTGGAATTGTACAACAATAAAAAATTATCAAAATTACTAAACGAAATACACATGATTTTGTTTTTACCCTATATTCGCCTAATTTAACCTTTTATAGAATTTGCATGAAAAGATGAAAAAAAGCAATTAAGCTGATATATGATTTTGATGAAATAATCAAGAATGCACAGGCAGTTTCTTTTCAGAAATTTAGTGGGAGTGATGGGTATTCGAAAAAATGGATGAATATATTTGCTTGTGAATATAACAATGAAAAGTTAGAGGAGGGACTATATCTCCTAATTCAAAAAATCTAAATCCATACTTGTTTTACTTTTAGGTTTTAAAGATAATTAAAATCAGGATAAAAAACAGATTGCGGATAATGCGGACTTATGGCAAAAAACTGATAATACGCTATTTAATTTATTCATTTGTTTTAAACTTTGATTTTGCTTCATCAAACCATAATTTCCATCTGTCAAATATTTTTTTGCTGTCAAGATTTCCTGTTTCATTTTTTATTTCTTCTGAAAACATATGAAATCTTGAATTTGATTCAATCCAGAATTGCGCTTCTATTACATTGAAATTATTAATTTTCTCTGAATAATCCAGCATTGTTTGTATTATTTTTTCCCTTAATTTTATATTAGACCACACCAAATCCCAGTTATTTTTAAAATCAGCAACTTTGTTTGCAATATCATTTAATATTATACTTTCCCCGCTCAAAAGTAATTCTGTTGGTTCTATCCGGTCTGTTTTTGAATCATAAACCATTAACTGAGAAAAACCCTTTTCTTTGTGCGGGTCTTTATCCCAGTCCTTTCTGACCTCTGTAATTTCTGTCATTCTCCTGTAAGAATGCATTCCATCTGCACTCTTCAGGCGATTCATAATTACAATAATATCTGTTGCCTTGAAACTTGTCGGAGGAACACCCAAATCATTTACAACTCTGTCAAATATTCCGTAAGGTGTGTCGCCGTGAATTGTCCCTGCAACTAAATTTGCAAGTGCTCCGATACGCATTGATTCATAAAGTGCTAATGCCTCTTTACTTCTAACTTCCCCAATAATTAAACAAGAATCACCAAGACGAAGCGATGTTCTAATTGCCTCCTCTGTCGGTACTTCTGATTCAACATGAGTAATTACTGACTGGGATTTTAATGACTCAATATTATATCCAAATTTTCTCAATGATTCAACAGGTAGTTCAAGTGTATCTTCAACAGTAATTATCCTGTATTTTTTAAGCAGGGAAGTCAAAGCTGCACCAAGAATTGAAGATTTTCCAGCAGACCGGGTTCCTGCAAAAAGCATTGTTCTTGCCCCATCAATTAAAAAACTCAATAAAGCCGCTGCAAGAGAATTAAATGATTTGTAATGCACTAATAATGGAAATGTCCATGGTTTGTCTCTATGTCTTCTTATTGAAAAAGCAAGGCCTGTTGGAGATAATGTCTTTGTAATTGCTCCAATTCTTGCCCTTCCACCAGGAAAATTAATTTCTGTATCCAAGACAGGATTTGCTTCATCAAGAGGTCTTCCTGATTCAATCCTAAATCTTGTTGCCCAACTCTTTGCATCATCAAGTGTTGGAATAATATTTGTTTTGCACTCTTCATATTTTGCATGCAGCAAATATATTGGAATATTTCCAGCAGGAGAATTTATAAATATATCCTGCACATTTTCATCTTCAAGTAAAATCTCCATTATCCCATAGCCAGCAGTATATCTTGTCAGTATTTGGGATAATTTGTGCAATTGCTCTTTGCTAATGTCTTTGTTTGTTGTCTGTGCTATTTCACTCAGCATTCCGGATCCAATATCATAAAATACTTCTCTCATTTTTTCTGGGTCAGCAAATTCTATTTGCGTTGGTTTATGCTCGCTCATATATTGTCTTGCAATATCAAGAAGCATATATTCATTTTCTGTTAATTTAAATTCAGGCGGCAAAATATGATAATGCAAAATGCTTTCTCCATCTATTTTGTAAATCCTAATTTCTGTATCATTGCAAAAATACTGGTCTATTTGATGAGAATTTTTTGGCGGAATCATCATATAGCGGGTAAGCATAAAATTAGGTCTCATAAGAGGATGAAATAATTCGCGATACAAAGAACGGTCGCCGATTTCAAATCCAATTAATTGATCTCTTGTAAGTTTAATAATATCTGTTTTTTCAAATACGGCTTTAATGAAATTCAATGTTTCATAATAATGTTTCATATCTGTTCTTGTGTTTGCATTTCTTTCAATCAATATTTGCGATTTCAAATGCCTCATTTGTCTTGTTAAAATAACATAAGTGCCTATTGGATCTCTTCTGTATTTTACAGTAAGCAAATTTTGCAAAAAGCCAAGGCGCTCTGCAATAATCATCTTTGTATGCTTTGTTTCATCACCAAATATAGTTAAATAATTTTTATTCAAGATATGTTTTTCTTTCAATAAATATAAAAAACAATTTGCAATTTGTTTTAGCAGTTTCACTTGCTGAAAGTCATATTCAAAATCACGCGTCTGCGAAAGAATTATTGTTTCTGTTGATTTTTCCTGGATAAGTTTGTCTATGGTTCTTGCCATGCAAACTTCAAAATCCTCTATACTTGCACCATAAATGCAGTTCATGCAATTTACTTTAAGGATTTTTTGGTCTGCTAAAAATACATATCCACAAACATCAGAATATTTATTTTCTGCCATATTTTATATGAGTTATATTGAACAAAAAGTACTGATTTTTTTCCACAATATTTGATGAATTACATCCATAGGCAACGGTTCTTTCTTTTTATAGCAATCTATTTTCAGCCAGTTGTATTTTTTGGCAATATATAAATAATTTTTCTGGGCATTTTTTAAATGATTTGAATCTGCTTCATGGACATCTCTTTTATTGCCGACATAATTTCTAAAGCCCTTTTTATCAACTAATTTTTGGCCAATTTCATAGGGCATATACAATAAAATATTTACATCTGGTTTTGGTATTTTGTAAATCTCATATTCAAGATTGTGTATCCAGTTTAAAAAAACATCTTTTTGTTTTTTGTCCTTTATTTTTGATGCCTGATGCCCTTCATTTGCAGAAACATATCTGTCGCAAATTACAATATTGCCGTCTTCAAGCCATTTTGTTATTTTCTTTTTTGCCTTAAATCTATCGTGTGCATATAAAACAGAGGCAAAATAAGGGTCTATTTCCTCTATTGTTCCAAACTCGCCTTTTAAATAATATTCAATTGCTTTTGCACTATTTTTTCCATATCTTGGAAAAGAAATTATTTTTGCAGGAATGTTTTTTTCAATGAACTTTTTTTTCAATAAATTTGCTTGTGTTTTTTTGCCGGATCCATCTGTTCCTGCCAGAACAATTAATTTACTCTTTTTTATCATTTTTCTTCTTCCAAAACCTGAAATAAATTAAAACAACAATCGCAACTGCAATATAAACAAAAAAAACAGAACTTATTTTTTCTTTATTTTGCTCGTATTTTAATAAATCATTTTTTGTATTAACATTGACAGATAATTGTTTTTGCTCCTCATATTTTGTATTGTATGCGTCCCTGTATGAAACTTTAATACTTACATTAACTTGCTTTGTTTTATTGTACTCTGGAAAAAATAATTCATATTCTGCACTATCTTCATCATCGCTGTCAAGATTTCCAAGATATATTTGGGGATTGGAAAGAATTTCAAATTCATCAGATTCCTGAATTTCTACAAAAACAAAATTCATTTTGCTTTTTCCTTTGTTGGAAATCGTTAAATATATCTTATTTTTTGAATTTTCAATCAATAAATCCTCTTTTTCAATCCTGACAGAATAATCAACATCTTCCTGCACTATTAATCCAGAATAAATCTCTTTTGAATATGCATTTCCCAAACGATCCTGGTAATTAATAGTAATTGGAATTTTGTATGGTTTTAATTCAGCATCAGGTGATGCAATTAAATTAAATTCTATTGATTTTGTCTGGCCAATTCCAATGTTTTTTATTATTTTCTCTGTGCTGTCTTCATAAGGGCTAAAAACCAATTCTTCATAATTTATTACTGCTGCATTGCTAATTAATCTCACTGGCACTAAATTTACAATTACATTTTTTAAATCATCATCCCCGTTATTTTTTAGAGTCAAATTAATATTGCAAATAGCCCCGGGCTTTAATTTTAATGGTGTCGTCTTAATGTTTTGGACACTCAATAATGACTGGTTTGATTTAATGCGAACAGAAAATGTTTTGCTAATCCAATCATAATTATTATGCCTGTATTTTATTTTTATATCGCCTGTTCCTAATTTTGCAAATTTATTTACATATAATTTATAATAAAGAATTACTCCATTGTTGTCTTTTGCACCACCAATAATTGTTCCAAGATATTTTGTAGCATTAACTCCCTGCTCTAAACTAAATGGAAATTGTGGATCTATTTCAAACATTAAATTTTCTGCATTTTCATCTCCTGTATTTACAATACTAAATCTCACTTCAACATATTTTCCCGGCTCAACAGGATCTGGGTTTTGATTTAATAAATTAACCTTCAAAGATACAATTGCAAAAGCAAAAGTATTGAAATAAAAAATTGTAAAAATAAAGAAAATAAGCAATATATTAATTTTAGTATTTTTCATATTTATATTAAAAGCAATGTAAATTTTAAATAAGTATATATTAAAAAATATAATGTTGTTTTCGCAATTATGTGCTTATTTTGAAAAAATACAGGATAATCCGTCTCAAATACATAAAATAAATATTTTGGCAGAATTGTTTGGCAAATGCAAAACAGATGAAATAGAAAATATTGTAATGTTATGTTTGGCAAATGTTTTTTTGTCAAACCCGGAAAAAGAATTAGGCATTTCATCAAATTTGATTGCAGAGACAATATCTAAGGCATTTTGCATAAAAAAAAAAATAATAATGAATGAATGGCAAAAAACAGGCGATTTGGGGATAACAGCACAAAATTTATTTTTTAAAAAAACACAAAAAATGCTTTTTTCTTCAAAAATCAGTATTTGCGATGTTGTTGCAAATTTGCAGAAATTTGCAATTATTGAAGGCAAAAATGCACAATTAAAAAAAATACAGATAATTTCTTCATTATTTGGCTCTTGCACTGGTTTGGAGGCAAAATATTTATCGAAAATAATTATTGGAAATTTGCGCATTGGGATTTCAGAGGGTATTATTAAAGAAGCAATTTTGACTGGATTTTTTACAAATATTTTGTGGAAAAATATGCTATTGCAAAAAAGAGATAAAAAACAGGTATTTGAAGAAATTTTTGAATTGAAAAACACGAATATTATTATTGAAAAAAAAATTATTGATTTTTTGAAAAAGAAAAAAAATTTTGATTTATTTAAAAAAAACAATAAAATAAAACTCCTTGAAAAAAAAGAAATAAAAGATTTTTTTTACAAAAATAGTTTTTTTAAAAAGAAAAACAAAATTGATTTTTGTATTTCAGGGGAGACAGAGTTTGGAAATGAATTGAAAAATAAAATTGAAAAAAAAATTGATACTTCTTTCCAGGCAACAAATAATCTTGCATTGATTGCAAAAATTGCAAAACAAGAAGGTGAATTTGGTTTAAATAAACTCGATATGAAATTATTTTGCCCAATCAAGGTAATGCTTGCACAAAAAGCACAATCCTTTGAAGATGCTTTTGAAAGGGTTGGAATACCATCTGCAATTGAATATAAATATGATGGAATTAGAATGCAAATTCACAAAAATAAAGACAAGATTCAAATTTACACAAGAAAATTAGAAAATATCACAAAACAATTTCCAGAAATTGAGCACGCGATTAAAAAAAATATATTGTGCGAAAATTGTGTGATTGAGGGAGAAGCAGTTGGTATTGATGCAAATACAAAAAAATATATTCCATTCCAATATATTTCACAGAGAATAAAAAGAAAATATCGCATAAAAGAATTGTCAGAAAAATTTCCAGTTGTTTTGCATATTTTTGACATTACTTATTTTGCAGGCAAATCAATGCTTTTGGAAAAATTTTCAAAAAGAAGAAAACTGCTTGAAAAAATAATAAAGCAAAACAATGCTTTGTTAATTGCAAAACAATTAATTACTTCATCAATCAAGGATGCAAAAGAATTTTACAAATTAGCACTAAAAGACAACCAGGAAGGAGTTATGATAAAAAATCTAAATAGTCCTTATATACCCGGATCTCGTGTTGGCACAATGCTAAAATTAAAGCCAATTTTAGATACACTTGATTTGGTAATTGTTGGAGCAGAATATGGCAAAGGAAAAAGAAAAGGATATTTAAGTTCATTTTTACTTGCGTGCAAAGATGAAAAAACAGGGGAATTTAAGACAATTGGAAAACTTGGAACTGGACTCAAAGAAAAACAAGAACAAGGCACAACATTTATGGATTTATCTAATTTAATAAAAGAAGATATATTGATGCAAACAGATTTATCTGTATTTGTAAAGCCAAAAATTGTAGTTGAGGTTGCATACGAGGAAATGCAAAAAAGCACAAATTATGAATCCGGCTATGCCCTGCGTTTTCCACGATTTATACAAATTCGCCCAGATAAAGATGCAAGTGATATAAATACAATTAAAGATATTGAACTCTTAAAAAAATTGTCTTAAATTGATTCAATCATTTATATATTCGAGAAAGGAGAATGTGTATTCCTTTCTGTTAAGACAATAAAAATCTTGCTTGAAAAAAAAGATATTTTTATATTCAAATCCTCTATAGAGAGAATCATAAAAAATCATAATTTATCAAGAGATTCAAAAATGAAAGGAAAGATTAAAACACGAAAAAATCAAAGATTTTGCATCTCTAACTTTTCTTTAAAGTTGAAGATAGGTTCGCTGGTAAAGAGAACACCCCACAGCCTCTGGCAGTTGGATGACACATAACTAAACAATATGACTTGGATGTTGCCAATAATAGATGATTTAGTAGATTCTGTAGGGATTTTATTGCATATACTATAGAATGCCTGTATTCAACTATAACAAAGGTGACCACAACTATATTACATTCAACTATAAGACAGCACATTTGTCTTATTTGATAATAGACCTGAAATAGTGTCCTTTTTTCGGGAATAGTATGGAATATGGGTTATTGTAAGAAACTACTGCCCAAAGAAGTAAAATTACAGACAGAATACTTAATTTTGGTAGTTGTAAATCTAAGTTAGCGAGCGAAGCAAACTTTCTTGTTTTTTAATAATAAGTCAATAATTTTTTTATCTAGTATTTTTATTTCACCTTTTTTATAAGGCCCGTATATTTTCATATCATCCATTACAAAACTAAATACATCTTCTCTAAATAATACTTTTTTTTTATTGTCATTTTCTTTTTTTTCTAAGTAAATTTTTTCATTTATTTTTTTTTGATAATTTAAAATAATTATTTTTATCTCATCTATAAATTTTTTTTCTAATTTAGTTGCATTTTCAATATTTATTTGGTTGTTTAATGATAATTTAGCAATTTTAATTAATTTGTCTAATCTTAATTCGAAAATTTTCTTTATTATTGAATTTATATTTTGCGTCTCTTCTTTCATATAGTTCTGTTTGATTTTGCAAACATAATCATTTAATTCTTTGTAGAAATCATCATTTAGTTTTTGGAGTCTATATTTGTTCCTTTGCTCATTTTCCTGCAATTTTTTCAAATATTCAAATGTAATTGACATAAGTTATTATAAAAGAACTTTTGCTTCGCAAAAGTTAAACCAAATATTAATTTGAGGTTAACTGACAGCGGAAATTTTAAGAGTATATTGCACAAAAAAAAGAAAAATTAATAAATAAAACCAATTAAAATGCCGCCTTGATTTCCTGCAACATCTGTGTGGGAAAATATTCCCTGTGAAGTGGATATAAGCAAATGGCCAACATCAACAGCAGGCAAATATTGTTTTTCAAAAAAAATATATTGGTTTTTTTTGACAGATCTTCTTGGTTTGATAGCACCGCACTTATTTATATTTCCTCCAAGAATATTTAATTTTACTATAAATATTAAATCATTATAAGTTCTTTCTTCTAATACATCATCAATATAATTATTTTTTTTTATTAATTCAAGCAAATTTCCCATAAGCTTTGATCCATTTCTTATTATTACTTCTTTTTTCCCAGATCTTTGGCTATTGTTCAATATTGAAAACATATTTGCTATTGGATCGTGTAACATAAAAATAAATATTAGTTTTCTTTTTAAATCTTTTCTTGAAATTTATTTTTTGTATTGTCCTTAATTAACTTCTCTTTTTTCTTATCCAGTTCATA
>NJDR01000030.1 GCA_002254415.1 Candidatus Aenigmarchaeota archaeon ex4484_52 | reverse complement strand
AAAAGAATACTTCTGGTTTAAAATCTAAAATTTCGTCAATAAATTGTTTTTCATTAAATTCAACCTTGAAAATAAATTTCTTTATGTTTTTCCCTATTTTTATTTTCTTAATTATTTTCTCTAAAATATTACTCTTTTGCCTGTAATATTGCCTAAATCCACAAATTAATATTTTCATAATAAATCATAATAATTAAAAATATAAAAATTCAATATTTTGAGAGTTTTATTTTATTTACTAAATAGTTGTAATACAAAAAATTATATTGTTTTGTGAGAGTTAATTATTTTTACTTTTTTGTAGTAAAATAAAATACAGGTTCAAATTAGTTTAATACTTATATTTATGAGAATTCAGATTATTCCACTGATTGTTTTTGTTTGGCAATTATTTTTTCCCTTAAATTAATATATGCCTTTTTAATTATATCTTGCTGCTTTTTAATTGAAATTTGTTTTTCAAGTATTTCCTGTTTTTCATTTTCCAATTCTTTTTTTATTTTGTTTTGATTTTTTTTTATCAGAATTGGTCCATAAAATCTAAATATTTCTTTTTGTTTTGTCTTTAATTGACTTAAGGCAATATCAATAGATTTGATGTCTATATTCATTCTTTCATTTGTGTATATAATATTTTGAAGCATTTTTTCATATTTTTGCAAAGCAATAAAATCTTCTTTTAACTTATTTTTTTCTTCTACATTTGTATTTTTATCATTTGTTTGCTGCTCTTTGTTTTTTTTTAAATCCATATATTATTTTTAAATCAATATATTATAATTTTTTTGAAAAATTTTCAAAACTATTTTTTAATTCTATTATTTGTTTCTTTTTTATATTCATTGCATCTACATAAATTTTGCTTTTTAATGGGTCTGTTCCAGATGGTCTAAAATCCAGTTCAGTTACAATTGGAATATTATTATTTTTTTGCCTGAAACTCATTATTATGCCTTCATTTCTTTTTTTATTATTTGCCAATAATTCTTCTGTTAATATAATTTTGTCTAAACAAATCCAAGTATCCTTATATTCGGGTATTGCTGCAATTAATATTTCTATTGCTTTTTGCATATTTATATTTTTATCCTTAACTTGCCTTGCAATAGAGAAAAAGAAATTATTGAAATTCATTTTAATTTTATATGCTTTTTTCATTTCTGCCTGTTGTCCAGCATATTCCATTTGCGCTATTATTCCCTGATCTGTCCCGTGAAAAATATCTAATCTAAAATCTATTTTAGATTTTATTTTGTATTTTTTAAATGCACTGTCAATAAAATTTGCAATAATATAATTTTTATCGTCTTGCAAATATAATTTTGATGAAAAAATAAGTTCTGATATTAATGAATCAGCAGCACTTTTTTCCGGCATTGCAATTGTTTTTTGCCCCAAAATATTAAAACAAATTTTATTCATTCCTGCAACCCTTCCGCCGCTTTCTTCTTCTTTGGAAAAAATTCTGATTGGTTTTTTCCTGTTTAACATTATTTCATTGCCTAATTGATCTTTTAAATTAAATTCAGAGTTGTTTGAATTAAAATACCATTTCTCTATTTTCTTTTGCATTTCAGTTAGGTTTTTAAAGCCAACAAGAGCAATTATTTTTTTTAAATTTTCAACAGAATCTGCAAATTCTATCCACGACTTTGATGAGGCATAAGTGATTAAATAAAGCCAATTATATTTATTCCAAATTCCTTTTTCCTTCATTAATTCATAATCAACAATATCAAGGCACAAAAATACCTTGTTTGAAGATGGTGCTGCAAGAATTTTATCATCATCTAAGTTATAATATTCAATTCCATAATTGTCAAGCAATCCAATATTTTTTTTGTCCATAATTTGCTTCAATACTAGACGGTCTGAGTCAGGGTCGCATTCATATATTTTCATTCCAACAGGTTTATTTTTTAGTAATTTTCTGTATGGAATTGTATTGATTGTTTGAAATACACTTGTATCTATTCCAAAATGATCTACATTATAAATATATTTTTTTTTGTCTTTGTCATAAGAACTAACCACAACATAGCCAACATTAAAAAAACCATCTTCTTCCTCATAAAGCCAGTCAAATGCATTTAAATTAATTCCCAATTCCTGCAATATTTGTTTTAATGTCTTTGCTGTGCATCCATTTAATGCATTAATAATAATTTTATGTCCTTTTGATGTTGCTTTGTTAATAATGTCAATATCGTTTTTTGTTATATTTAATATTGATACATATAATTTTGCTATTTTTTTGTAAGACAGATTTTTTAAAATATTTCTGTGATTGGATTTTGACATTTTAAGTTTGTAGCCATTTGTTGAATTTATTTCTTTATTTATAATCCTGTCCAAAATTATTCTGTAATTTTCATATACTTCTGCCAGTATTTGAGACCCATCAGATGCCAACACCTTTCTTCCAGCAAGATAATTAGAAGAATGACTCGATGAATAATATGTAGCACCTGTGCTTCCAAGCAAATAAGTCAAATATGAAAAAATATAAATCGTTGTTGTGTCAGTATATTTTCCAAAGCAAATAACCTTAATTCCATTTTGTGCCAAAATTCTGCATTCCATTTCTATAAATTTTGGCGTGTGCGGTCTGACTTCACCTCCAACAAGTTTTACAGGATTTTCTTTAATAAATGCAATTATATCTTCTAATTTTAATTTGAAAATATCTTCAATTATTTTAATATTTTCTTTGCTGATTTGTTTTCTAATTTTTTTGCAAAATTCAACTATATTCACATTTTCTAATTTTTTTTTTATTTCCTTCTTATGTATATTTTTTAAAAATTCTGCCTCTGCCTGTATCAAAACACCTAGAAAAAGATCATTATACATCTTTTGCGGGTTTAAACTATTTTCAATATCAACAAAAGAACGTATTCCGCCAGTTGAATTCCGGGATTTTTCTAAAAATTCCTTTAAGTGTGATTTTAAATAATATTGCTCTGCTGTTTTTTTTGTGATTGTAAATTCCTGTGCTTCTTTATTTTTTAAGTCAAAAACCGGCTTAATTTCTTTGTGATGTCTTTTGTATTTTTTCCAGTTGGTTTTATAATTGTGCAATAGTGTTGCTTTTAATTTTAATTGCACATTTTGTATTTTTTCCCAATTTCCCTGTTGCTGCAAATCATACAAATTTTTTAATTGTGCCTGATTTAAAAATTTTTTTTCTATCAACATATTTTAATTAATTTTAATTAATTTTAAGTAATTTTATGTAAGAACATCAATTAATTTTTTTTGCTCTAATGCCTGCTTTATTTCCAAAGCAATTCTTTTTCAGGTACTCATATATTTATTGTAAAAACAATAAGGATGGAGTGTAAATCACATCCCGGGAGATTCTTGCACTCTTAAACTTACATTAAAATTACTATATCTTCTTTTGAAGGTCCGGCACAATTGCACCCGAAGTGCAAAAAGACCAATAAGTCCTAGAGGGTATTCTTTTTTTGTTGCATTTATAAATTTTCTCCAAATTGAAAATAAGTTCCAGTATTGATTCTTTTGTTGTACAGGTATGTAACCTGTCTCTTTCATACTTGGCTTAATATATTTTAATACCTTTAATTGCTCATCTGCTGGAATCCTGAGAAGCCTGTCTAAAATTGTCTGCCTTCGTGTGTCAGCCCCAGCATAATTTTACCTCTTATTGGTGAATAAAATTAAAACACGAAAAAATCAAAGATTTTGCGTCTCCAACTTTTCTTTAAAGTTGAAGATAGATTCGCTGGTAAAGAGAACACCCCAACAGCTCTGGCAGTTGGATGGCACATAACTACTCTTGGGATACTTACACAATTGATGTTATCCAACAGAGTAATAGAGAATGCCTTATTGTAATACAGATTATAATATGTTTAGATATTTATAGATACAACTATACGGCTACACCGTAGTTTATTAGACAAATCCAACAGAGGTGTATTTCCGCTTTGAAAAAAGGTTTTAAAGATATGTTTGTTTAAAAAATAGAGACAATGTGTGTGACTTACACAGCATATATTTATATAATTTTATTTAATAATATTATATCAACAAAAATATGTTTAAATTTTTGAGAAAAAAAATCAGCCCAGAAGAAATGGAAATAAATTTGAAAATAACAACTGCGAAATTGCAAAAGAGAGAAAACAACTTGAAAGCAATTATAAATAAAAACAAAGATGATGCAAAACAGTCATTAAAAACAGGAGATGACAGAAAATTCAACAGGATAAGCCAAAGATATTTATTAGCACAAAAACAATTAAAATATATTGAAGGACTGACAGATACTGCAATGGCAATGAATGATGCAATACAAATGCAAAAAGGAATGAAAGAGCTTGTAAATGTTACAGAAGAATTTGCACAAATACAAACACAATTAGGGATCGACCCACAGCGAATAAATAAGGCAGTATCGCATATACAAACCGCATCACAGAAAACAGAGGCAATGGCAGAAAATCTTGCTTTAACAATGGATGCTGCAATGGGCTCTGGAATGATAGAAGAAAAAGAAGAAGTAGAAAACCTAAAAAAAGAATTAATAGGAGAATTAAGTGCAGAGACAGAAGCAAAAGAGGACTTAGATCAAAAAATCAAAAAAGAGCTTGCAGAAGAATAATCAATAACTTTTTATAATTTAAACAACAAAATAATTTATGTCTAATTTGACAAATTTATTACTTGGAAACTTAGCAGAACTTGGATTTTTTGAGTTATTATTGCCGTGGATATTATTTTTTGCATTTATTTATGTTGTCTTTAAAAAAACAAATCTATTTTTAGAAGAAACACAAAATATTGTTGTCTCTCTTGCAATCTCATTTTTTATAATAAATTTTACAACATTTGGCTTTTCTTTTTCAAATTTTCTTACGCAGTCATTTGGATATATGGCAATGGGTGTTGTCATTATAATAATTGCATGTGTTTTTTGTGGAATGATGGGTGTTGATATCATTTCCCTTGTAAATGAACACAAAATTATTTTTTTGGCAATTGGTGTTTTTTTAGCAATAATGCTGTCTTTTGAAGTTTTGGGAAATTATTTGGGGGATAGAAAAGATTTGTTGATAACAATGTTTTTTATAATATGCATTTTTGGCGGCTTATTTTATGTTACAAAGAGTTAAAAATATAAATTTTCTATTATTTTAAAACTATGAGAAAATATTTTATTTTTGGGAAATCTTTTATACATTTTTTATTATTTTTTTAAAAGTTTATATACAATAAAAAATATGGCAAAATTTATTCTTGCAGATGAAAATATGGAAGATAATTGTCATGGCGGGGATCCTACTAATTTTTCTGGCAAAAATCTTGGAAAATGTGTTTTTGTTGCAGGCAATGATATGATATCAGATATTATAAATACAACAACATGGGCAAGTGGTACAACAGCAATGCTTTTTTCCTGTATGATAGAAGCAAGAAAAGACAAATGGGTAACTATGGCAAGCGATGAGTCATTTTATTGTCCTGCTTCTTTTAAATTATATTATAATTATACGCAAGAGCAAAAGGAGAAGCTGGAAAAGAAAATAAGAGATGTCTTAGAAAATATAAAAAAAGATATTGCAGAATTCAATGAAATAGATGATAAAATATCAAAATACAATATTCATATAAAAAATCTTAATAATTTGAATTCAAGTGATAAATCTGTGCAAATTCAGGCAGAACTTTATTTCAAGCAAATATTTATTAATGAAACAACAAAAGAAGATGATTTTTTCAAAACAATTATTAATGATTTTCTAACAATTACGAATCTTGATAAAACAAACCAAGAAAATTTTTTTAAAAAAATTCCAGAAGAAAAAAAAAATCTATTGAAGGCAAAATTAAGCCAATTCAACGAATGGATGAAAATATTTTCAAATACTATTAAATTTAGATTAGAGCAAGCATTAGAGTTAAAAAGAAGCAAGGAATTTATCATAAAAGAAGCAAAAGAAGCAATAAAGCCATATATCATAAGATACAAATTATTAAAAGAGTCGTTATCTTCTGAGGCAGCAAGAAAGAAAATATATTCAACATTTGGAAAACAAATTGCTGGATATCCAGATTTTTATACTTTTCATAAAGTCAATTATCTTTTCAAATCATTGGATGATCCCTATCCTCTAATGCATCCAAAGCAATTTGTAGTTGAGGCAGCAGAAGAAGGACATTATGGAAAATATGGGTGCTATGATGATTTTATGAAATATGAATTAATTTTTAATTTTGACCATGGCCTAATTTGTGATTTTCCATGGATTACAGAAGAGTGGATTGAAGAAAAAATAAAAGAAATTCAAAAAGAAGAAACTTTTCAGGGACCTTATTGGAATAAAAATCGCCTGTATTATACATTTCATAAAATTACAACTGATGGAGCAATAGGGCAGATACCTTTTGGGCTTGGAAATCCGGTAAATGAAGATACTGATTTTGTCCAGACAATGTTTTTAATGAGCAGAAATGTTTTTATGTCAAAAATTCTTGAAATAAAAGCAAAAGAAGAAGAAATGGAAAGATATGTAAATAACATGCTTGGAATTATTCCAAAAATAAAAGGCAGGAAAATAATAAAATACGAAAAACAAGGAGGAAAATATATTGTTGATGGAAATGTTTATGAGTCAAAAACAAAATTTTTTGAAGCATTCCAGAAAGAAAAATTTAATTTAATAGAATATAAAAAACCAAATGAATTAATACAGGAAATAAAAGATATTTTAAATATTAATTTTAGCATTAGCACTTCAAATGGCCCTTATGAAAACCAGTTCTTTAAAACAATAAATAAAATATTCCTAAAACTAATCAAGGCAAGATTTGATTTTATTACAGGTCTGTTTTTGAAGCGAATGAATATTGAGGGGCCTATTCTTCCACCTCCAAAAGAAGGAGTAAAATTATATCCTTTTATGATGGAGGGATTGTAAAAACTTTTGCTTTTTAGCAAGTTAAACCAAAGAAGTTGGTTGTTATAACCGAATTTTATTAATTTTTATCTCCAACCACAAAAATATTGCAAGCATATGGTTGGGGATAATAGCAGAACACATATCTCTTGCTCATACAAAGTATTACAAATTGTATTATCTTGTAACACAAAGTGTTGTGAGATGCCAGCAAAAAACTTTTGTTTTTTGT
>NJDR01000029.1 GCA_002254415.1 Candidatus Aenigmarchaeota archaeon ex4484_52 | reverse complement strand
GATTGTCTTTTGATGATTTTAATAAGGACAAAAATAAAAACGATATTGAAGAAAAAGCTTTATCCCATATAAAAAAATGCTTATCTGAATTTAATAAGTGGTGCTTAGAAAAAGAAATAACTTTATGTAAGTCAAATGATGAATTTGTAACGAAACTTAAAGAATATAAAAACAAAAATGCAATACGCTTAGGTTTTGGGATTGGAACAACTTATCAAACACTTATTAAATTGATTGAAGAGAACGATAGAGAATTATTTTTTAAAATAAAAAAAATCTTACGATTGGGGCGTTATGTTTCAATATATCCAAAATCAATAGAATTCACAGCAAAAAATGAAAGTTTAGGGTGGTTGGAATGGGAATGTTGTTGATGAGTATAGGAACTGGGATAAAAATAAAAGAAGAAGAAAGTAAAAAAAGTCAAGGTCATGGAATAGCATTTGCAATAGAAGAATCAAAAGCAGATAATTTATATTTTTTATGCACAAAAGAAAGTAAAGATACTTTAAATTATGTTAAAGAATATTTATCCCCTGAAAAGAAAATTATTTTTAGAAATAAACATATAAAAATACTATCTGGTATGAGTGACATAAACACACTTATTAAAGAAATGAAAGAAGTATTTGACGAAATAAAAGAAAATAAAATTACAGTAGTGCCTGTATTTGGGACAAAGATGATGACATCTTCTCTTACAATTTTAGGAATATTATATAATGCAAAAATATATTCTGTTGAAGGAGAGAGGATAAATGGAATAGTTAAAGAAGGGACAGAAAAATGGGAAAGTCAAAACTATTATAGAATAATGAATATGTTTTATTTAGAAAAAACTTTGGATTTATTCAACAAATATCAATATACTGCAGCTGATGAATATTTAAACAAGATTTAACAAATGCTTACAAATCATGGGATTTATTCAAGCATAAAGAAGCATTTGAATTATTAAGAAAATTGTCTATTGAAAAAGATAAAATATCAAAAAATAAAGGATTTATTGGAAAAATAACATATATGATAGAAGAAGAGAAATTTGAAGAAAAAACAAAACTACTCTTAATAGACCTTATAAACAATGCAGAACGCAGGATAAAAGAAGGAAAATACGATGATGCTGTTGCACGCCTGTATCGTGCATTTGAATTAATTGCACAGATAAAATTATTAGAACTTGGTTTAATTGATGAAATAAGATTAAAAGATAATAAAATATTTGCTATTCTTTTAGAGAAATTAAAAGAAAAAACAAGCAATGATATTGTTGAAAAATACAAAGAATATCAAAAACCAGATGACACAAATAATGGAGTAATAAAAATAGCATTAAAAAAGGACTATGAACTGCTTTCTGATCTAAAAGAAGAATTAGGCAATGTTTATAAAGAACTTGAAGACAAAAAAAGTAAAATTTCAAAGCTTCTAAAAAATAGAAACAACTCTATTTTAGCGCACGGTTTAGAGCCAGTAGAAAAACAAACAGCAGAAGAATTATTTGAAGAAGTAAAAAAATATTCTAAAATTTTAATTCCAAATATTGAAGAAAAATTAAAACAAGCAGAATTTCCAAAAATATAGAAAATATTAACTAAAAATGAGATTAAAAATTTGTTTTACTACAAATAGTGTATTTGAATACAGAGATATAAACAAATATCTTATTCAGTCGTTTATTTGGAATTTGCTAAAAAACACAGAATTTGTAACATGGCATGACAAAAAGACATTTAAATTTTTTACATTTTCAAATATTTTTCCAATTACAGATTTCAAAAAAAATGAAGAAAAAACACTCATTATTTCATCTCCAAATAAACCAATTATGTTTGTTTTATACAGAAAATTAAAAGAAAGAAAAAAATTTGAATTGGGAATTCATAATTTTTTAATAACCAAATTAAATTTATTTGAAATAAAATTAAGGACAAAATGGATTTGCGGAACGCCAATTGCATTATATAAAGACAATAAAAATAATCAATATTATACTCCAAAAAAAAATCCAGATATTATGTTTTTTTTAAGAAGAATAAAGGAAAATGCAGTCAAAAAATACAATGCTTTTTACAAGGAAGATTTAAAATTTGACGGCAATTTATTTGATAAATTAACTTATGTAAAATCTGTTTGTGTTTGTTTGCGAAAAAACAAAAAGGACTTTGTTATTATTGGAACTCTGTGGAAAAATCTTGAAAAAAAATTTTACAATAAAGATGAAATTAAATTTTACAAATTTATAATGGATTGTGGAATTGGAGAAAAAAACAGCTTGGGCTTTGGTTTTATGAATACGATTATTAATTAAGATTTAAAATATTATAAAAAATTAATTTAATTATCTATTTATGAAACTCCAAGAAAAATTAAACAATATAAAAAAGCAAATAGAGGCAGCAAAGCATAAAATAATTGAGTTTAAAAAAATACTTGTTGTAGGACATCTTGATGCAGATGGAATTAGCTCTGCTGCAATTGCAGTTAAAACATTCCAAAGTTTAGGTGCAAAAGTTGAATTTTTGATAATAAAACAATTAGACAGCACGAAAATAAAAGCAATTGAAAAATACAAATGCGATTTAATTGTATTTGTTGATTTGGGATCAGGGCAATTAGATATATTAGGCGATTTTCTCCAAAATAATAAAATAATTGTTTTAGATCATCACAGGCCAGTTGATATAATTCATAAAAATTTAATTCTGCATTTAAATGCTCATTTATTTGGATTTGACGGTTCAGTAGAAATAAGCGGATCCGGAATGACATATTTGTTTGCAAAATATTTTTTAGAAGAAGATATAAACCTTGAAAAACAAATACAGAAATTAGCAGTTATTGGAATGATGGGAGATATGCAATTAAAAAATGGTGCTGTTGGACTAAATAAAATAATTCTTGACTGGGCAAAAAAAAATAATGTTGTAACTATAAAAAAAGATATTTGCTATTTTGGAAAGCAGACAAGGCCTGTTTATAAATTATTAGAATATGCAACAGAGCCGATTATTCCGACAATTTCATTTAATGCTGAAAATTCAAAAGTGTTTGTCAGCCAAATTATCAGCCAAAGAGACAAGGACAATTTTTGGAAAAGATGGATTGATTTAAATGAAACTGAAACGCAAAATATTACAACAAATATAATTAAACTTTTTTTAAAATACAATAACGGGAGTTCGGGTTTTAAAATCAGGCAATTGTTTTGCGATACATATCAATTTACAGATGAGGCGATTGGAACAGAATACAGGGATGTAATGGAATTTGCAACTGTTTTAAATGCCTGTGGGAGACATAATAAATGGAAACAAGGCGTTGAATTACTTTTAGGAACTTGCGATAATTTATTTGAAATATCTACAATACTTGAAAATCACAGGAGATCTCTTGCCAACTCTATTGAAATTATAAAAAAAGAAAAAATCAAAAAGATGAAAAATTTTCAAATATTTTTTGCTTTTGATAAAATAAAATCAACAATTATCGGAACTGTTGCCGGGATGGCATTGTCTGCAAGAATATTGGATCCAAATATGCCTGTTATTGCAGTCAGCAATGATGAAGATGATGCAAATTATTTTAAAATATCTTCCCGCGGAACAAAACTAATGGTGCATAATGGCTTGAAATTAAATTATGCAATGAATTTGTCAAAAAATTTCAATGGTGAAGGAGGTGGACATGATATTGCAGCTGGATGCCGGCTGCCAAAAAATGAAATTGATAATTTTTTAATTGCTGTTGAAGAATGCATTTCAAAACAATTAATATGTACTTAAAATTCGCTCACATTGCTGACTGTCATTTGGATGCATTCAACAGAAATAAATTTCTTTATTCGCAGTTAAATTTGTCTTTTACAAATGCAATAAATTCTGCAATAAAAAACAAAGTAGATTTTGTATTATTTAGCGGTGATTTGTTTAACAATGCTTCACCAAAAATAGAGACATTAGTTTTTGCAATCAATGAATTAAAGAAACTAAAAACAAAAAATATTCCTGCATATATTATTGCCGGCTCACATGACTATACTCCTTCTGGCTCTACAATTCTAAATGTGCTAAATGCCGCAGAATTAGCAAAAAATGCATATAGCCCTGTTTTTGAGGATAAAAATCAAAATAACCAAAATAATAAACCAAAATTACAATTAATCCAACACAAAGATGCAAATATTTTTATTTGCGGAATTATCGGAAGAATAACTGGATTAGACAAGCAATTATATTCTCAACTAAAAATTGAGCCAAAGAAAAATGCATTTAATATATTTTTGTTTCACAATGGAATTGAGGAATTTAAGCCAAAAAATATGAAAAACACTAATTTTTTGCATTTATCAGAATTGCCATCTGGATTTGATTATTATGCAGGCGGTCATATCCATAGTTTTTTTAAGACAAAAATAAACAACAATAAAAATCTTCTTGTATATCCCGGATCTATTTATCCAACAAATATTAGTGAATTTGAAAATAATAAGTCATTTGGCTATGTGCTTGTTGAAGTAAATGAAGATGATATTGAATTGAAAAAAATAAATACAATTCCAATGGACTTTAAAGTTATTGCTATTGAAAAAAACATAATAAAACTCAATGAATTAGAGCTAGAAATTTTATCAAATATAGAAAAAATAAATTGTGAAAATAAAATAATTGTATTGAAAATAAAAGCATTAATTGAAGATGGCAAAGCAAGTGATTTTGATATTGGAAAAATAGAAGACAGAATTTTATCCAAAGGTGCAAAAAAAATAGAAAAAAATTTATCCGGCCTTGTATCCAAATCAATATTCAATGCACATTTTGATGCAAATATAAGCACAAAAGAATTAGAACATTTTTAAATTTTCAGGTTATTAATTTATAAAAATGAAAAAAGAAAAACACCAATCAATAAAAGAAGCAGAGCAAATAAAAGAGATGAAAAAAACAATAAAAGAATTAAATGAAAAATATTTGCGTCTTTATGCTGAATTTGACAATTACAGGAAAAGAACAGAAAAAGAAACAATGGAAAAAGTAGCATATGCCAATGAAAAACTTATTGTAAAATTACTTTCAATTATTGATAATTTTGAACTAGCTCTTGCATCCTGTAGCGAAGAGGATAAAAAAACAGCTTTTTTTGAAGGAATGAAACTTATTTTAAAAAATACAATAGATGTTCTTGAAAAAGAAGGGGTTATTCCTATGAACATTATTGGAAAAAAATTTAATCCTCATCATCATGAAGCAATAGATATAATTGAAAAAAAAAACAATGCAAATGAAAAAGAAGAATTATTAGAAGTGCAAAAGGGATATACATATAAAGATAAAGTAATTCGTGCTGCAAAAGTAAAAGTTATAAAAAAATCATAATCTTATTTGTTTTTTGTAAAAGTTAATCTTTATATCTTCCTCTTTTTTGTATTTTCAATAGCCGTTTTTTAATTTGCTTTGCTTCAACATCTGGTAAATTTTCAAAATATTCTTCTTCAAATATTTGTAGATGTTTTTTTAAATCAGGAAAATCAGCAATAAATATTTTTTCAAACAAATATATATCCATTGCCTTTAATTCAATTTTTAGAGTAATTTGTCCAAATCCAAAATCAATAAAATAAGGAATTAGTTCTTTTCCCTCCTTTTTTACAATAATATTTGTGGATGTCAAATCACCATGAACAATATTGGTTTTATGCATTTGTGCAATAAAAAATCCGCATTTTTTTAAAATATATTTTATTTTTGTAATTTCTTTTGATTTCTCTAAAAATTCCTTTAATGTAATACCTTTTATAAATTCAATTAAAAGAGAGTATTTGTCTTTTACAAACACAACTGGCACAGGTATTTTTTTTTGAAAACACAACTGCAATATTTTCGCCTCTTTTTTTGTGCGGCATTTTCTTATTTTTTCATCTAATTCTGCAACACGATATTTTTTCTGTATTCTTTTCTTTATAATATATTTTTTGTTGTTAAATTTTGTATTAATTATATCTGCTTCAGCACCAATTTTCATTAATAATTACCAAATCTGTAAAAAACTAAAAAATCTCTTTTTCAGAAACAATTACAAAATCACCAACTGATTTTATTGCAGAAAAAGGAATAAGCATTCTTTTATTCTTATCTTCCCGCAGTTTTATTTCTTCTGCAATTTTTGTTTTCTCTCCTATAATTATATTTATAAATTCTCCTGTATCACTTATATAACTTAAATCTGATACTTTTCCAAAAGCTCTGCCTGTCTCATCACTGATAATTATTTTTCCTTTTAATTCACTCGTCCTCATTGAAATATTATTATTAGAAAATTATTTAAAGATTATTTTACTATATGCTAATATGGGATTGAGACCTGCAAGAGTTTATAGAAATATGGATAATAAAAGGCCATATACAAGAAGAGCAATTACTGTTCATAAAAAAAATTTTATAAAAGGAGTAAAGGGAAGCAAATTAAGATTATTTGAAATGGGCACAAAAAAAAAATATGCGTTATGCCTGTTTTTGTATTCAAAGAAAAATGTGCAAATTAGGCACAATGCACTTGAAGCAGCAAGGGTTGCATCTACTTCTTATATTAAGAAAAAAGCAAATTTTTTTTTCTTAAAAATGCTTGTATATCCGCATCACATATTGAGAGAGCATGCACAGGCAGCAATAGCACAGGCAGATAGATTTTACCAGGGGATGGCGCATCCTTTTGGAAAACCAAAATCAACAGCAGCAAGAGTAAAAACTACACAACCAATAATAAAATTATATGTTGATAAAGATAAATTAGATGATGCAAAAATAGCACTCAAAAGAGCAGGAATGAAATTTCCAACAGGATGCAAAATTAAGATTTGTGAAGAATGAAATATGAAAAAGATAATTTTTATTATACTTGGAATATTTGTATTTTTTGCTGCTCTATTTATTAATGATTATTTTGATACCAAGACAACAGATGAATTTGCTTATGCATCTGACCAGCAAACAGAAGAAATAATTATAGAAATTGTTGCTGATTATTATTATTCTATAGACAAAGATTTGGATTTTGTTATTCTGGGAAAAAATAACAAGTGATTTTTATCTGCAAGTTTTAATAATTTTTTCTCCTAAGAACTCGCCTATTTTTACTTCTGTCTCATAACCATTTTTTGTATTTTCTAATAACTCATTGTCTATTTTTATTTTGTTTTTCTGGAAGAAAATCAATATTGCTGAGCCGCCATATTGAAAATAGCCCTTTTCATCACCTTTTAAAACATTTTTTGATTTATATGTCTGAACAATAGAGCCAATGCAAACAGCGCCAATTTCTATGCAAATAATATTTCCAAAATTTTTTGATTCAAACAGAGTCAAATATTTTTTGTTTTTAATATAGAGTTTTTTTGTTTGTTTTAATGAAACAAGGTTAACAGAATATAATTTTCCTTTTAGTGATTTTGTTTTAATTATCTTTCCATCATCTATGAAATGAAACCTGTGATAATGCTTTGGTGTTAATCTAAATATACAATAATTTCCGCATTCAAAGTCCTGTGCTCTTGCAAATCCTTTTAATAATTCGTCTAATTTAAATGTCTCATGCTTTATTTGAAAAATTTTATTTGTATCTATATTTTCAAATGCTAATGCCATGCTGTCTGCAGGACATATTGCACTAATCTTATTTTTTTCTATTTTTCTTGCACATGGCTTTAATTTACGAATAAAAAATTCATTAAATGATTTGAACTCTTCAATGTTTTTTTCAAATTCATTTGCATCAATATTGTATTTTTCTATAAATTTTAAAATTGCTTTTTTTGAAAATTTGCTTTTATAATAATGTGCCAGTATTTTGCTGAAAACAGGATAATCAAAAATATGGTTTCTAATTAAACTGCCATATTTTCCAAAAAAAAAACACAACAAAGGATCATTGATTTCCTCTTCGCAACAAATTTTTTTGGTGTTTCTTTTGATATATAGTGTTTTTATAGTTTTGATTTTCATAAAAAAACTTTTGCTTTTTAGCAAAAGTTAAACCAAATAAGTTAATTTACCATAAATAACTGCAAGAGTTTTATAATTTTTTATTGCATATAAAATTTAAAAAGCAATAAAAAATTTAAACATTCTCTTATCTATTTTGCTATTTGAAACCAATCAAAATAATTCTTATTGTCATTCCATTGAATCTACTTAAATTATGTATTGCGGTTGTTGGTAAAGAGTTTTATTAAAATATGCTTCTTTTATTTTTGCTGTCAAAATCTACCATACTGATATACTCTTAACAGACATAGTAGAAGCATCTATTTAACTATTTCAACCGTATATGTCTATGTTTTATCGTCTTTCTTGTTCTGCTTGTTCCTACAATCAGCATAGAATTACCTTTGGAATACTACCATCAACAATGTTGTCAAAACCATTTATCCAGGTTTATTCTATTCGTTTTTACCTTATTTATAGCAAGTATCTGAAATAATGCAAATAAGATATTTCATCTTTCTCAAAATTCTATTTTATAGTTGAAAGTTTTGAGTTGTAAAAATTTTCTCCCAACACCTGCATTTAAAATCAACTTTTTATTACTGATATTAAGAGTCAAATTATTTAAAGATTTGTTAATTGAATTTAAAAAAAATCTTTTGCCTTTTTTGTCAATTCAATTCTTGTAGATCTGCCCTGTCTTTGAATATCAATTAGTCCTCTTGCAGACAGACTTTTTATTATATGAGAGACCTTTGCAGGTGAAAAGCGTGTTGTTCTTGCAATTTGTCTTTGTTTTGCAATGCCATTTGAAGCGCAAATCAAATCAAATATAATTCTCTCATCTGGCTTTAATATAGACAAAAGAATTGCATCGTTTGCATTTTCTGTTTTTTTTCCTGCTTCTTCTTTAATTTTTTCATCTCTTATTTGCTCTTGCAATTCTTGTTTTTTTTCAGGAATTTTATTTTCTTTTGATATTCTTTTTGTTTCAAAAAAAAGCACGATTATTACAATCAATAAAAGTATGATTATGTAAATCTTTGATTTTATATTTAAATCATTATTTTCTTTTTCTTTGCTAATATTGTCATCTTTATTATCTGGGATGATTATACTGTGTTTTCCGACTTCTTCATAATATACCTTAAAAAAATGCGATTTTCCAATTGTAAGATTTCCCAAAGTCCAGTCAATGCCAAATTTTCTTCCATCGACAACAATAATATTTTCAGTAAAAGGATAATAAGAATTAAATTTTTCATTTAGCAGTGCGTAGCCCTCTGGCAATATAAATAAAATATGGAGTTTATCAATTGGCTCTATAATGCTATATTCAAATAAAAATACTGATATTGTTTTGTTTTGTTCTTTATTTTTTGAAATAACATTCTTTAGCCGGAACTCCAATTCAACATTATAATTTTCTTTTATGTTTTGCTTTCTCTTGCATATAATTTGAGTTCCATATGGTTTTTCATTTGCTGTGCAGTTTAGTTCTCCATTTATATCTTTTGCAAAAACATCACTTACTTTTCCATAAATTACAAAAGAAACATCATCTGTTGTAAGTGTTTTGTAAATATTAATCATTTTAACATCTATTATTCCATATTCGTTCGCATTTAATTCAAGATATGTTTCATTGATAAAAGAGGCAAAAGCAATTTTGCTTCCAAACAACGTTATCAAAACAGCAAATCCCAAAAAGCCAAAAACAATGATTTTTAATTTTTCCATAAATAATTTTAATAAATTAAGTTATTTAAACTTAAAAAATTCCTGTTGTTTTTTATTTTACAGCCATTTATAAGAAATCAACTTCTTTATTTTAACTTTTGCGAAGCAAAAGTTTTTTAAATAATTAGCAAAATACCATAAATCAAAGAAATAAGCCCGATAAAAACCATAAGAAAACTATATTCCTTGTGCTGAATTTTTGCATTATCCGGGAATTTAAATATGCACAAATATCCAATAAAAATATAAATTAATCCGTAGAATATATTATGTATTGATGAGGAAATATTTTTTAAAAGATAATAGCCAATATAAAAGCATATTACAGAAATAATAATACAAATAAAAAGTCCTTTATCAGAAATATTTCTGTCAAGAAAATACAATAAATATAATGCAAATGCAAACAAGAATGCAATAACCAAAATCAACCATTCCATATTATAAATTATTTTGTTGCGGTATTTGTCCTTCTAATGGTATTTGAGGATTTTCCTGCATTTTTCCAGCAACAATCACATCATCAATTCTTAAAATCAATTCTGCAACTTCTGATGCAGAAAATATTGCCTGTGTTTTTATTTTCAAAGCTTCAACAACACCTAATTTTTTCATATCGCCTATTTTGTTGTTGAATACATCAACACCGTAATTGTTATTTCCTTTTTCATGCCCGGCACGCAAAGCTACAATAATATCCATAGGATCTGCCCCTGCATTTTCTGCCAATGTCTTTGGAATAATTTCAAGTGCATTTGCAAAACAATTTATTGCCAGTTGCTCTCTTCCACCGATTTTTTGTGCAAATTTCTTCAGATGCAAAGCAATTGCCTGCTCTATTGCACCGCCGCCATAAACATATTTTCCAATCTGGATTGCAGACGCGATTCCGCCTGTTGCATCATTCATTGCTCTTTGAATTTCATCAACAACATGCTCTGTGCTTCCTTTTAATAAAATTGTAACTGCTCTTGGATCCTTGCAGCCCTCAATAAATATCATTTCATCATTTGTTGTTTTTTTTTCTTCAACAACATCAGCATGCCCTACTTCATCATTTCCCAAATCCGCAAGTGTATTTACAATCACAGCACCAGTTGCTTTTGAAAGTGCTTCAATATCGCTTTTTTTTATTCGCCTGACAGCAAATATTTTTTTTTTTGCCAGATAATGCTGTGCAATATCATCAATTCCTTTTTGACAAAATACAACATTTACCCCTGCTTTGTCAATTAAATCCACCATTTTTTTTAATGACTCTTCTTCATGCTCTAAAAAATCCTGCAATTGTGATGGATCTGTAATTCTTATTTGTGCATCTGTTTCTGGCTCTTTTATTTCAAGAGAAGTATTTATAAGAGCAATTTTTGCATTTTTAACAATAGTTGGCATTCTTGGATGAATACGCTCTTTGTCAATTACAATGCCTTTAATAAGGCGAGAATCATTTGTTGAGCCGCCCTGTTTTTTTTCTATTTTTATTGCATCTAAGTCAAGTATTTTTTTTTTTGAATCATAAACGCATTCAACAGCATTAAGAGCAATATCTGCTAAAAATGTTTTTGATGCCTCTACATTTTTCCCGGTCATTGCTGTCTTGGCAATATTTCTTAAAATATTTTTATCCTGTATTGAAATGTCATGTGCCATTTCTTGTAATTTATTTATTGCCTCTTTTTGAGCAATGCGATATCCACAAGCAATAATTGTCGGATGCACATATTGATCAATCAATGTTTCTGCCTGCTTTAATAATTCTCCTGCTAAAACAGATGCTGTTGTTGTGCCGTCTCCGACTTCATCATCCTGTGTCTTTGAAATTGCAACAAGCATTTTTCCTATTGGATGTTCAATATTCATTTGCTCTAAAATTGTGACTCCATCATTTGTAACAATAATATCACCCATTGAATCCACAAGCATTTTATCCATTCCTTTTGGTCCCAAAGTTGTTCTAATTATTTCTGCAACTGCCTTTGCCACTGCAATATTTTGCTTCAATGCACTTCTTCCGGAATTTCTGCCTGCATCCTGAGGTAAAATAAAAATTGGCTGTATCATTTTCTGATTTTGGTTCATAATAAAATATAAAATATAATTTTAAAAATATATATATTCTAAATATACAATAAAAAGGGATAAGGGGAAAAAATAAAGAAAAAAAAAAATCGTCTTGGTGAAAAAACAAGAGAGAGTAAAGATTTAGAATATGAAGATAAATCCAAAATTGAAGTGTCTGAACCGATTATAATTGAAAATCCTGTAATTATAATAAATGAAATTCAAAAGAAGATATTCTTGCTCTTGCAACAATTTTTGCAAATATCTTTAAAACACCAGCAAGTGCAGAAAATATTCAAATGCATTGAAGATGCAAAACAGAGGATTAGAATAGAGAAGAGAAAAGGAGATGAAAAAATAAA